>CALRZK010000021.1:0-12235 GCA_943372615.1 Bradyrhizobium ivorense
CGCGGAGCTCGGCCTTCAGCTTGGTCTCGATCTCGGCAAGCTGCTCGGCGCTGACGAGGTCGCTCTTGGAGAGCACCACAAGATCGGCGCAGGCGAGCTGGTCCTCGAACACTTCCTCGATCGGATCGTCGTGCTCGATGCCTTCATCGGCAGCGCGCTGTTCGGCGAGCGCATGCTCATCCAGCGTGATCCGGCCTTCGGACAGAGCCAGCGCGTCGACCACGGTGACGACGCCGTCGACGGTCGCGCGGGTCTTTACCGCAGGCCATGCAAAGGCCTTGAGCAGCGGCTGCGGCAGCGCGAGGCCGGAGGTCTCGATCACGATGGCGTCGAGCGGACGCTCGCGCGACAGCAGCTTTTCCATGGTCGGCACGAAATCATCGGCCACGGTGCAGCAGATGCAGCCATTGGTGAGCTCGACGATATCGCCGGGCGCGCAAGCCTTGGCCGCGCATTCCTCGACAAGGCCGCCATCGAAACCGGCATCGCCGAATTCATTGACGATCACGGCGATGCGGCGACCGTCGGCTTGGGTCAGCAGCGAGCGCAGCAGCGTGGTCTTTCCGGCGCCGAGAAAGCCGGTGAGGACGGTGACGGGAACGCGGGACATTCAGATCTCCTGAAAACGCTTGAGCCAAAGCGGAAGGCCGGCAGCGATGAAAGCGACATTGTTGACGGCTGCGGCAATGGTCTGGTTGAGGCGGCCCTGCGCATCGCGAAAGGCGCGGCCGACCGGCGTCTCCGGCACGAGGCCGAGACCGACTTCATTGGACACGAAGACGATGGGATAGCGCGAGACATCGAGGAAGCGCACCAGACGCTTCGCCTCGACCTCGGGATCGCGCTCGGCCATCAGCAGATTGGACAGCCACAGCGTGAGGCAATCGACGAGAATGACGCGGCCGATGGTGGATTCGCGCGTCAGCGTATCGACCAGCGCCAGCGGCTCCTCGATAGTGATCCAGCCCTCGCCGCGTTGCTTGCGGTGCTGCGCGATGCGGGCTTGCATCTCGTCATCGCCGGCTGTCGCCGTGGCGAGATAGACCTTTGTGAAATTCATCTCGCCGATCAGCCGCTCGGCAAAGGTTGATTTGCCGGAGCGCGCGCCGCCGAGAACGAGTGTGGTGCCGAGCGAGGTCATTTCGGCGCCCTGCCGTCTTCCGGTGACCAACGGAGCGGCGGCACACGCGCGACCATACCCTTGCGCAGCACATCGGCACGCTCGCGCCATGGCACAAGACCGTAATCGGAGTTTTGATAGGACTGGACGAAGGACGCGACAGCATCCGGGCCGGTTTCGGTCAGCAGATCACCGAACAAAAATGTGTAGCCATCCTGGCTCGTCACAGCGACCGTCGTCGGGCGCTTGCAGACGCTGAGGCACTGCACCGGCCGCACCATCACGGCGACATCGCGCTCATCCAGCGCCGCCGTCACGGCATCGAGCATCGCCGGGCCAACCACGGCGCCATCGGCGGCCTTGCAATTCACGCAGACGCTCACGACCACCGGCGCTGAAGGCAGCGGGCGCGGCAGTTCGGAGACAAGAGAGTCGTCAGGCAAAGTCGATGCGTTGCGATCCATCACGGGCTCAAATCAGGCGAGCTTTGTTGGGTCGCGCGGATGCGAACATCCACTCGCTCCCGTCCGGTGCACCCCGCCCGACGACGCCTCCAAAGCACAAACTGTGACGGCAGGTCTCCTGGCTCGCGAGTCGGCGCCCGCTGCCGCCTTCCCAGAAACTCCCATAGTGGGAACTTCCCAGTGGCACCGGCTCGGGCTCGTCGCTTACAGTTGCGGGGGCAGCGCCGGTATCGCACCGGCTTCCCTTTTCACCTTCCTCGCGGAAGGACCATCGCGGCGGACGCTATCTGCCCCCACAGTCCGGGTCAACCACGGCCGGAACTGGGCGGCCACTGTTGACCGAATGGCCACGGATGCGCGAGACAGGCGGCCAAAGGAACCCGCATTTGACCTCTTTCAACCCCTTCTGGCAGCCGCCGGCCATCACGCCCCTCGATTCCGCCACCGAGGCCAGCCTGCGCGCGACCATCGACGGCAAGGCCAAACCGCCGGGATCGCTCGGGCGAATCGAGGAACTCGCCATTCAGCTCGGCATGATCCGCCATCCCGGCGAGCCCCGTGGCGAAAAGGCCGTGCTGCTGGTGTTTGCCGGCGATCATGGGCTGGTGGCCGAAGGCGTGTCGCAATATCCGTCAGCGGTCACCGTCGCCATGGTGATGACCTATCTGGCTGGCCGCGCCACGGCCAATGCATTTGCCAAAGCCAATGATGTCGATGTGCGCGTGATCGACATCGGTGTCGCCGCCGAGCTGCCGGTGCATCCCGGCCTGCGCGACGCCAAGGTGCGCATGGGGACAGCGAATGCGGCGCGCGAGCCGGCGATGACACCGGAGCAAGCTGCCGACGCGTTGAGCCACGGCGTGCGTATCGCCGTGGGCGAGATCAAGGCTGGCGCCGACATCATCGCGCTTGGCGAGATGGGCATCGGGAACACCGCGTCCTCCGCTCTGCTCGCGCATCGCCTTGCACCGGCATTGCTTGATGATTGCATCGGCGTCGGTGCCGGACAGGACGATAGCGGCATGAAGCGCAAGCGCGCTGCCATCGAGATGGCGGCTGTGCGTAGCAATGCCACCGCGCCATTTGAAGTGCTCGCCCAATTCGGCGGACTGGAAATTGCCGGCATGACCGGTGCCATTCTTGGCGCCGCGTCGCAGCGACGGCCGGTCATCATCGACGGCTTCATCTCCAGCGTCGCAGCCCTGCTCGCGATCCGGCTGTGCCCGGACGCACGCGGCTATTGCGTGTTCGCACATCGCTCGGCCGAGCGAGGGCATGACCTCGTGCTGACGACACTCGATGCAAAGCCGCTGCTCGATCTCGGCCTGCGGCTCGGCGAAGGCACGGGCGCATTGCTTGCCGTGCCGCTGATCCGCGCTGCTGCACGCTTGCTCACCGATGTCGCCAGCCTCGATGACGTGCTGGCACGAAAGATCTAGATGACACCGGATCCGCATCTGCTGAATGCGATCCGTTTCCTGACGGTGGTCCCCACGCCGCATTCGGACGAGACCCCTGCGCTCGACTGGCTGGCGCGGGCGATGAAGTATTTTCCGCTGGTCGGCGCCGGCATCGGCCTCGTCGCTGCGCTCGTCTTCATCCTCGCGCAGCAGCTATGGCCGCCGCTGATTGCAGCCATTCTCGCCATCACAACCAGCGTCGCGCTCACCAGCGCCCTGCATGAAGACGGTCTCGCCGACACCGTCGATGCGTTCGGTGGCGGATGGACCGTGGAACGACGTCTCGCCATCATGAAGGACAGCCGCATCGGCACCTATGGCGCGCTGGCACTCGGACTGGGATGCGCGCTTCGCATCGCGGCGCTGTCCTCGCTGCCGTTGTGGGCTGGTGCCGCCGCGCTGATTGCGATGCATGCTGCCGCACGCGCCATGCCGGCCTTCGTGATGAATCGCCTTGTTTATGCCGGTGACACCACAGCCATGAAAGTGAGCTACGCGGAAGCGCCGGTACGAAGCGGTGAGATCAACTTTCTGCTCATCACGGCTTTGCTTGCTGCGATCCCACTTGCTTTCATCTCGTTCAAGTCCGTTGTGATCGGCCTTCTGCTCGGGACCTTGTTCGGCGTCCTGCTTGCGCGTTCAGCAAAACGCCTGATCGGCGGTTACACCGGCGACGTGCTCGGCGCCATCGAACAGCTGTTCGAGATCGGCTTCCTGCTCGGCGTCGCCGCCATGCTCAGATAGGCCAGTGCAACGGTAGCTGATACGGCTTGCCCTCGGCAGTCTCGGCGCCACGGCCGATGCGTGCGATCGCCTCGCTCATGCGACCGTCGCGGCCAAGCATCTCGTCCGCCAGCTTCACCATCAGCCTGTTCGGCGTCACATATGGTGAGCGGCGCCTTAATTCGTCGGCGATCTCGGCCTCGTAGCCGGGATTGCGATCGCAGGTGATGGCATAGGCCGCCGCGCTGGAGCGGCTGATACCGGCCCAGCAATGGACCAGCAGGGGGCGGTCTGCGACGGCACCACGCCCGAAATCGAGGATAGCGCGCATGACCTCGGCGTCGGGTGCAATCAGATCCGGCGTTAACTCCACGATGTCATGAAAGGAGAGCTGCACGTGCCGCTCGCGCGCGAGGCCGCTCCAATCCCGCGCCGCCGCGCTTGGCGACAGCAGCGTCAGCAGGTCGAAGCGCTCCAGAGACGCTGCAAGGACGGGAAGTCCGCTTAGCGAACTCACATGGATCATGGTCTAGCCTGCCATCCTGGCGCAACGCCCGTCAGTTCAATCTTAAACAAGTTCCGGTAGGTATTTAGCTGAGTAGTTGTTTTCAGTAGTTATTGAATTTGGATCCGGCACGATGTCCAGGGTTTTCGCCTCATTCGCCGACCGACTGCCGGACTTTGTGCGGCTACCGCATGACAACCCGGAATTGATACAGGCAAAACTCGCCGCTTTTACGCGGCAGGTGCCGATGATGTATGCCATCGTCGTGTTCAATACATGGGCACTCGCTTTGACATTCCAAGGCGCCGCGCCGCGTTCGCTGACGCTCGACCTGCCCGCCGCATTGAGTGTCATCTGTATTTTTCGCATCGCAGGCTGGTGGAGATCACGCAACCGGGACCTCCGGACGGATCAAGCAGTCAGCAAGCTTCGCAGTTCGATCATCTTCGCAAGCATCCTGGGCGTCGCCTTCTGCGCCTGGAGCCTGAGTCTGCTGCCTTATGGCGACGACCTCGCCAAGAGTCACGTCGCCTTCTTCATGGCCGTCACTTCGATCGGTTGCGCTTTCTGCCTGATGCATCTGCGCGCTGCTGCGCTGATCGTGATGAATTTCGTCGTCATCCCGTTCGCGATCTATTTCGGATCGAGCGACAGCCCGATTTTCGTCGCCATCGCTTTCAACTTCGTCGTTGTTACCCTTGCCGTCGTCATCATGCTGCTCGGCAATCACAAGGATTTCGAACAGCGCGTGAATTCGGAAAAGGCACTGCTCGCCAAACAGGCCGAGTTGCAAATGCTCAGCGACCGCAACTATCGGAACTCGAACACCGACAGCCTCACTGGCCTGCCGAATCGTCGCAACTTCTTTACCGAACTCGAACGCGCCATCATCTCGGCACGCATCACCGATCGTCGCCTCTCGCTCTGCATCCTCGATCTCGACGGCTTCAAGACGATCAACGACGTCCATGGCCATCGCATCGGCGATCGGCTGCTGCTCGAAGTCGCCGACCGTTTGCGCGTGCATCTCGATCCGCGGACGTTCTTCGGACGTCTCGGTGGCGACGAATTCGTCATGTTCAGCGATCAGCTGCAGGACAAGCAGGCGATCAGAGATGCCGAGCACAAGATACTTTCCGTGTTCGAAGCGCCGTTCGAAATCGGCAAT
Source organism: Bradyrhizobium ivorense (assembly GCA_943372615.1). Taxonomy (GTDB): domain Bacteria; phylum Pseudomonadota; class Alphaproteobacteria; order Rhizobiales; family Xanthobacteraceae; genus Tardiphaga; species Tardiphaga ivorense_A. The sequence continues at coordinate 5,441 of CALRZK010000021.1, forward strand.
GTCACTTTCCGTATCGGCTGCTCGGTGGGCTACGCACAATTCCCCGATGCTGCGCAGACTGCTGAAGACCTGTTCGAACGCGCCGACTATGCGCTTCACTTCGGCAAGCAGAGTGGGCGCGGCCGGGTCGTCTGCTTCAGTGCCGAACATGAAGCGACGATTCGCGAGGCCAGCCAGATCGACCAGGCGCTGCTCAATGCCGATCTCGAAAATGAACTCTGGATCGCCTATCAGCCGATCGTTTGCGCCAATACCGGGCGTACCGTGAGCTTCGAGGCGCTGGCGCGCTGGCGCAGTCCGGACCTCGGCGATGTCCCGCCGATGACCTTCATCGTCGCCGCCGAGCGCTCCGGCATGATCGCGCAGCTGACCCCGTTGCTGTTGCGCAAGGCGCTGGAAGGCGCCTTGAACTGGCCTGACAATATCCGGATCTCCTTCAATCTGTCGGCCGAGGATGTCGGCTCGACGCTATCGATCCTCAAGCTGATTGCAGTTATCCAGCAAAACGGCATCAAGGCGACCCGCATCGATTTCGAGATCACCGAGACCGGCGTGATGCGCAATCTCGCCCAGGCATCGCAGGCGCTCAATGCGCTACGCGCGCTCGGCGCTCGCATCTCACTCGACGATTTCGGTACCGGCTATTCAAGCCTGAGCTGCATTCGCGAATTGCCGCTCGACAAGGTGAAGATCGATCGCAGCTTCATCAACCGGATCGAAACCGATCCGGCTGCCCGATTGATCCTCAAGACCATGATCGGCATGTGCAGCGATCTCGGTCACGACTGCATCGTCGAAGGCGTCGAGACCTCCGAGCAGATCGACTTCCTGCGCAAGGAAGGCGCGAGCTTCATGCAGGGCTACGCCTTCGCCAGGCCGATGCAAGGCAGCGAGGTCGCCGCCTATCTCGAACGCACCGGTGAAGCGGCGCGGATCGACGCGCTGCTCCACGGTTAGTCGTTCTGCCCGTCGAGCAGCCGCACCGCCTCGAACAATGTAGCCGCGCCGACGGCGAGTTGCTCCGGTGACGTATATTCCTCCGGACAATGGCTCTTGCCGTCCTTCGATGGCACGAACAGCATCGCGCTCTTGCCGATATGCGACATGAACGCCGCGTCGTGGCCCGCGCCCGATGCAAGCGTCGTGGTGGAATAGCCGAGCTTACCCGCCGCGCGGCCGAGGATATCGCGCAGATGATCGTCGCAGGGCGATGGCGGGTTCTGCGATATGATGCCAAATTTGGTGCGCTCCACTTTCGCACGCTCGGCAATCGCCTGCGTTTCAGTATCCAGCATCGCGACGAAATGGGCAACGATCTCCGCCTTTTCGGCGCGGATATCGAGGATCATGCGCGCGCCGCCGGGCACGACATTAGAGGCATTCGGGCTGATCTCGAGAATGCCGCATGTGGCAACGAAATGCCCCTGCTTTCGCGCCGCATATTCATTGGCCTTGCGCGCCACCAGCAGCACGATCTCGGCAGCGGCCAGCGAGGCGTCACGGCGATATTCCATCAGCGTCGAACCTGCGTGATCGGCAGCGCCCGTGAGCACGATCTCGACCCGCGTAATGCCGGCGATGCCGGTCACCAGCGCGACATCGAGCTTGTTGCTCTCCAGCACGATGCCCTGCTCGATATGTAGTTCGAGATAGCCGGCGAATTTGGGCTTCTCCATCGTCGCGATCCTGTCGGGATCGCCGCCGACACGTTTGATAGCCTCGGCCAGTGTCTCGCCAGCCGCATTCGTATAGGTCAGCATCTTGGCATCGAGCTCGCCGACCATGGCGCGGCTGCCGACGCAGGACAGGCCGTATTCGCTGGGCTCCTCGGCGAGGAAATCCACGATCTCGATGGGATGGCGTGATTTGTAGCCCGACGCCTGCAATGCGCGCACGGCTTCCAGCGCGGTGAGAATGCCCGAAATGCCATCGAAGCGGCCGCCGGACGGCACCGTGTCGGAATGCGAGCCCAGCATGATCGGCGGCAGGCCCTCAACCGTGCCCTCCAGCCGCGCGATCACATTGGCACCGGCATCCATCCGAACCGTCATGCCGGCGGCTTCATATTGCTGCTTCAGCCAGGCACGGCCGTCGAGAAAACGCTGCGAGAACGAGCGCCTCGTCCATGGCTTGTCGGGATCGGTGATTGCGGCGAGCGCCATGTGATCGTCCCAGAGACGGTCCTGATCGATGGGTGGCTTGGTGTCAGCAGGCTTGGTCAACGAAAATCTCGCAGGCAATGATGTGGCTGGTGTCACCAGCATAATTGGTGAACACTCCGCGCGCCATCACGCAAGAAACGATCAGGGAGAATATCGTGACAAAGAAAATCGCAAATAAAATTGCATGGGTGACGGGCGGCGGCACCGGTATCGGCAAGGCAGGCGCGGAATCGCTGCTGGCCGATGGCTGGACGGTGATCATTTCCGGACGCCGCGCCGAGGTGCTGAATGATGTGGTCAAGGAACTCGGTGGCGGCAGTAAGCCCATCGAAGCGATGGTGCTTGATGTCAGCAACGCAGCCGACGCGCAGAAAGTGGCGGATGCCATTCTCACCAAACACGGTCGGATCGATCTGCTCGTCAACAGCGCCGGCATCAATCTGCCCAAGCGCAGCTGGCAGGATGTCACCGAAGACGGCTTCGACCAGATCGTCGATATCAATCTCAAGGGCCTGATGTATTGCATCCGCGCCGTGCTGCCGGCGATGCGCGCACAGAAGGATGGCTGCATCATCAATGTGGCGTCGTGGGCGGGCCGTATCGTGTCCAAGATGACGGGACCGGCTTACACCGCGAGCAAGCATGCGGTGCTGGCACTGACCCATTCCTTCAACATGGATGAATGCGTGAACGGTCTTCGCGCCTGTTGCCTGTCGCCGGGTGAAGTGGCCACCGACATCATGAAGAACCGGCCGGTGCCGCCGAGCGCAGAGATCATGGCGCGGATGCTGCAGCCGGAGGATCTCGGCAAGACGATCGCGTTCATTGCGGGGATGCCGCCGCATGTTTGCATGAATGAGGTATTGATCAGCCCGACGTGGAATCGGAGCTTGATCGGATACTGAGGAGGCCTTCTTCCTCCGCAAAGCCGCGCAGCGGGGTCTGGCGGGTGCATCCGTCCGCCAAAGGTGCACCCGGCGCTCCGCGCCCCCCTCCCCATTCGCTTCGCTCCGGGGGAGGACACGCGCAGCTACGCACTATCGCGGCTGCAGATACTTCTGCAACGCAATGGCGCTGTCGCTGGAGGCGAGCAGCTTTTCGACGCTACCGAGCAGGCGCGTGAAGTCGGTCGAATCCAGACAATCGAACTGGACGTCGTTCACCTGACGCTGGATCAGCGCGAGACGCGCCAGCAGAGCTTCGCCCTGCTCCGTCACCACCAGACGCAGCCGCCTCCGGTCTTCCGGATCGGTCAGCTTGTCGAGCAGGCCCATCTCCTGCAGCTTGTTGGACACCGTGGTGACAAAGGCGCCGCTGAGATGGAGATGCGCGGCCAATTCGCGCACGCTCACCTGCCCTTCGGCACCGAGCAGCTTGAGCGACGTCAGCACCGTATATTCCACGGCAGACAGGCCGACCGCAGCGGCATGTCCCTCGAGCACCGTGTCGTGCCGGGCGACGAAGGCCAGCAGCGTATGCACCAGCTGGCGAAACGCATGATCGGATCCATCCACCAGCAACGCGCTCCGCGACGTCGTCAACGGCGGCGCAGGGAGTTTCGACTTTGGTCGACGCGGAGCTGCGGAAGCAGGCGGCACCGCTCTGGAACGTGGCATGCAGGTTTCCGGGCGAGTTTGTGACCAAGATGTGCGATGCCCCCGGCGGAACGTCAAGCATATATCTTTTTCACTAAGCTATTACGGAATATGCATCTCGCACGGATGCATAGCGGCGCTTGACCGGATGGCTCGTTATTCACCACACCCCGTTTCTCGCATATCGCCGCAAAACGGCGGTGAGCCCTGTCGTCACTCTGCGCCCTTTGTCTCAATTGCAATTGCGCTGCGAAGACGCCAAGCTCGCTTATCACTCAGGCATGGAATCGAAACGTGGCAAAGTCCGCCGGCAGACGCACCTCGTCCACGACCAAGACGTCCCCCGCCAAAACCGAAGCGAGCAAGAAGCCGGCGCAGCGTGCCGCGCTGACGACATCACGTCCGGAATTGCTGGTCCAAGGCTCCGACGCGCAATTCCGCCGCCTGGTCCACAGCCTGTTCGGCTTCTTGGTCCGACACCAGACTCTGCGCGAAGGCCATGCGGCGGTGATCGGCCTGGCCGGCATCGAATACACCACGCTGATCTCGATCCGTCACCTGTCGGCGCAGGGCGATGTGCATGTGCGCGCCGTCGCCGATCATCTTCATCTCAGCGGCGCCTTCGTCACGACGGTGACCAACAAGCTGGAAATGAAGGGACTGATCACCAAGACGGCGCATCCGGAAGACCGTCGCCGCATCAGCCTGGTGGTGACGCCACATGGCGCGGACCTGTTGGAGCGGCTGGCGCCGACCCAGTTGCAGATCAACGACGTACAGTTCGGCGTACTCAGCGCCAAGGAATTCCATCAGCTGCTCGACATGGTGCAGCGGCTGGTGGAATCCAGCGACCGTGCCATCGCTCTGCAGCGCTATCTGGCCGAAGCCAAGGTGAAGGCGCTTTCGCCGGAAGCGCAGCAGGTGGTCGCAGCCCGGCCGGGCAAAGCGCGCAAGGGCTGATACAACCTGCGCACGGTATGCCGCATTGCACACTGGTGTGGCTGCGACATTTTGCTCGATAGCCCGGATCCCACGGCCTCTACCGCGCGGGCAATCCACCCCAAGTCATTGTTTCATCAGCGCCGTGACGGCCACCCGGACCTTCCCCGGCAGCCGCGGCGTGCCGCATTCTTGGGCCCGATATGCCGCATAAATTAGCTTCCTAAGAGAACTATTTTTCAAAGATACTCGCCTTGCGGATTGTCAAAGCCGCAAAATTATCGGACCATCTGCCCTGCCAATGTCACACCGCCGACACATCCGGCGATGGCATACGGAATGCACAGTTCTGGGGTAGATGGATTAGACCATCAGGAAACGGCCGCTGCATGTTCGCGGCGACGCATCACAGCAATAGAGGACCATTTCGATGTCGCGGATTAAATCGAATTTGCCAGGCCTGCTTAGCACAGTCGCAGCGCTGACCTTCTCGGTCCTGGTGGCCGGCCAAGCCAAAGCTCAGAATTCGGCGCAGACCCGCGAAATCAATCTCGGCGCCGTGGTGCCGAGCTCCGGCCCGTTCGCCGAATGGGGCCGCAGCAACACCGTCACCCTGAAGATGCTGGAGAAGCAGACCAACGATGCCGACGGCATCAATGGCGCCAAGCTGAAGATCACGATCCTCGACGACGCCGCCAAGCCTGCACAGGCCGCGACCTCGCTGCGCAAGCTCGCCAGCGACGACAAGGTGCTGGCCATTGCCGGCCCCCTCACCTCGAGCGCGGCCGAAGTCACTTTCCCCGTCGCCAATGAGCTGAAGCTGGTCTCGACCTCGCAGGCCTCGTCGAAGCCGGGCACGGCGAAGCAGAATCGTCCGTGGGCGTTCCGCAACACCATCGACGAAGGCGTGCTCGCCAAGACCGCGGTGCCGTATTTCAAGAAGGCCTTCAATGTGAAGACCGTGGCCGTGATCTTCGACGCCAAAGACGCGACCGCTGCGACCGTGGGCAAGGTGATCATGCCGTCGGTGCTGAAGGCGAATGAAATCGCCATCGCCAATGAGAACGACCTGCTCTCGTTCAACACCGGCGACCTCGACGTCTCCGCCCAGGTGACCAAGCTGAAGTCGCTCAATCCCGACGGTGTCGTGATCAGCGCCGACTATAGCCAGGCCATCACCGTGCTGCGCGAAATGAAGCGTCAGGGTCTCATCAAACCGGTGGTCGGTGCCAGCCAGCTGATTTCCTCGGCGATCCTCAAGGCCGCGCCGGAAATTCCGGTGATCGCACCGGCGACGTTCTATTCCACCATGAAGGGCGACGCGCCGGAGAAATTCACCGCCGCCTTGACGCCGCTGCTGCGCAAGGAATCGGGCCTGCCGAAGGACATCGAGCCGAACATGTTCGATGCCAACATCTATGAAATCGTCTCGATGTATATCGACGCGATCAAGACCGCAGGCGTCACCGGCAAGCCGGAAGATCTCGAAGCCGACCGCACCAAGATCCGCGACTACATGGCCAAGCTCGAAGGTTTCAAGGGTCTCGGCGGCCCGATCGGCTTCAATGACGACGGCGACGCCATCAAGGCCTTCTATGTGCTGCAGGGCCAGGGCGGCAATTGGGACACCAAGGTCAAGGGCTGCAGCTCGGCCCCGAACCACCCGGCCTGCTAAGCTCGATCGTAGGGCGGATGAGCGTAGCGTCATCCGCCGGCCGAGCACAAAACTGAAACTCCGCGGCGGATTACGGCTTCGCCTCATCCGCCCTACGGCAACGGCCGGGACACTTTCCCGGCCGTCTTCGTAAACAATCAACCGACTAACGAATGCGATTCCCATGCTGATACAGCAACTCGTCAACGGACTAACGCTGGGAGCGGTCTATACGCTTCTGGCGCTGTCCTATTCGCTCGTGATGGGCATTCTCGGCATCCTCAATCTGGCGATTGCCGAACTGTTCATGATCGGCGGCTTCATCGGCTTCACGCTGATCGATGCCGGCTATCCGCTGCCTGTCGCCGTGCTTGGCGGCATGACCGGTGCCGCGCTGATCGCCATCATCGTCGAGAAAGTCGGCTACCAGCCGCTGCGCGATGCA
>CALRZK010000022.1:0-12101 GCA_943372615.1 Bradyrhizobium ivorense
TGGGCAGAACTCGTTTGGCGTCACGGAAACGCGACGATAAGCATTGAATTCCAAGCATTTCCGCCTGCGGAGCTCCATGGCCTCACTCGACTCAGTCAGTATCGCGATCCTGCTCGGCGCCGTCCTGGTGATGGCGGGCATCCTGTCGAGTTTGCTCGCGCTGCGCTTCGGCGCTCCGCTGCTGCTGTTCTTCCTGTTTATCGGCATGGTGGCCGGCGAGGCCGGGCCGGGCGGCGTGCACTTCGACGATGTGAAGACGGCCTATGTGGTCGGCTCGGTATCGCTGGCACTGATCCTGTTCGACGGCGGGTTGAAGACGCATTTCAAGGCGATCCGTGCCGTGTTGGCGCCGTCCATGATGCTGGCGACGGTCGGCGTGTTGCTCACGGCGCTCATTACCGCGCCGGTCGCCAAATATACGCTCGGCATGAGCTGGACCGAGGGCCTGCTCACCGGCGCCGTGATCGCCTCGACGGACGCCGCTGCCGTGTTCCTTCTTGTCCATGCGCAGGGCCTGCGCCTGCGACCACGCGTTGGCGCGACGTTGGAAGTGGAATCCGGCACCAACGATCCCTTCGCCGTCTTCCTCACGCTGACATTGGTCAAGCTGCTCTCGCTCGGCGATGCCTCGGCCGGGCATGTGGTGCTGGAATTTTTGCAGGAGTCCGTGCTCGGCACCGTGATCGGCATGGCCGGTGGCTTGCTGGTGGTGATGGCGATGAACCGCGTGGCGCTGCCGCAGGGCCTGCATGCGCCATTCGTCTGTACGGCCGCGCTGGTCATTTTCGGCCTCGCGCAGATCCTGCATGCATCCGGCTTTCTTGCCGTCTATCTGGCCGGCATGGTGATCGGCAACCGGCCGACCCGCGCCCATAATTCCGTCGTCACCTTCCTCGACGCCGCTACGTGGCTGGCGCAGATCGTGATGTTCGTGATGCTGGGCTTGCTGGTCTCGCCGGAGCGGCTGGTGAGCAGCATCCTGCCGGCCATCGTCGTCGCCGTGGTGTTGATGGTGATCGCGCGGCCGCTGGCGGTTTTCCTCTGCCTGCAGCCATTCCGCTTCAACTGGCGCGAAAAGGCCTTCGTGTCCTGGGTCGGCCTGCGCGGCGCGGTGGCGATCTTCCTCGCCTCGATCCCGATGCTGGTCGGTCTGCCCAATGCCCATCTCTATTTCGATGTCGCCTTCGTCGTGGTCATCATCTCGCTGCTGTTTCAGGGGTGGACGCTTGGCTATGCCGCCCGCCTGCTGCATGTGGCGCTGCCCCGCACCGATCGTGGTCCGCGACGTATCGAGCTGGATCTGCCCGGCCAGCTCGAACAGCAGCTGGTCGGCTATTCGGTGCGGCCCAAGAGTCTGTATCTGAAGCGCGGTCTGATTCCGTCCTGGTCGAAGCCGACGCTGGTGATCCGCGACGAGAACATTCTGACGCCGGAAGAGGCGGCACCGGTTTCCGCCGGTGACTATCTTTATCTGCTCGCGCCGCCGGAAAAGGCCGAGGCACTCGATCGCTTCTTTGTCGATATGCCGCCGGTTGCCGCGCCGGATCCCCATCTGCTCGGCGACTTCATGGTGCCGGGCGAAACGACCCTCGGCGATCTCGCCGCGATCTATGGCATCGCGATAGATCCCGCGCAGTCACAACTGACGCTGGCGGATTATTTCGACATTCATCTCGACCATGCGCCGAAGGTCGGTGCCGCTCTGCCCATCGACAGCATCGATCTGGTGGCTCGCAGCCTTGGTGGCGGACGCGTGAATGTCGTTGGCTTGCGCCTGCCGGAAGACGAGCCGGAGCCAATGCCGCGATTGAGCCGGGCTCAGGTGTTTCGTGGGAAGTTGAAGCGAACCTTGTCGGGATTATCCGGCGCGTAAGATTTACGCGGCCGGCTCCCAGCGCGGCAGTACTTCGGTGCCGCCATGGCCGACAACGCGGCCGCCTTTGAGCAGCACCACATTCGTCGCCAGTTGCCGCATCTCGTCGGCATCGTGGCTGACCAGCACCATCGGCACATCGCCTTCGTCCCGCAGGCGGATCAGATAGGGCATGATTTCCGCTTTGCGCGCTTCGTCCAGCGCGCCCATCGGCTCGTCCAGCAGCAGCAATCGCGGCTTCGCCAGCAATGCACGGCCGAGTGCGACACGCTGGCGTTCACCGCCGGAAAGGCCGCCCGGACGACGCAGCAGGAGATGCCCGATATCGAGCATGTCCGTGATGCGCTTCTCGTCGGCATCGTCGCGATTGAGGAAATTCATGCGGCGGCCGTAATCGAGATTCTGCGCCACGCTGAGATGCGGGAATAGCCGCGCATCCTGAAACACGTATCCGATCCGTCGTCGATAGGCTGGTAGATCGATATGCTTGCTGCGGTCGTAGAGCACGGCCTTGTCGATGGCGATCAGGCCGCGATCGGGCGTTACCAATCCCGCAATGATGCTGACCAGCGAGGTCTTGCCGGCGCCAGACGAGCCGAACAGGCCGGTGACGCGGCCTTCGCTGGTGAAGGCGACATCGAGCGAGAAATGGCCCAGCTGTTTGAAGACTTCGACACGCAGCATGTCAGTTTCCGTGCAAACGCTTGGTCGCGCGACGCGCAAACCATTCTGATGCGATCAAGGCGACGACCGCAATACCGATCGAAATGAGCACCAGCCGCGATGCCGCGGCGTCGCCATCCGGCGTCTGCAGCAGCGAATAAATCGCGGACGAAATCGTCTGGGTTTCGCCGGGAATATTGGAGACGAATGTGATGGTCGCGCCAAACTCGCCGATCGCCTTGGCGAAGCCGAGCACCATGCCGGCGAGGACGCCCGGTAATGCCAAGGGCAGCGTCACAGTGACGAAGACTTTGAGCGGAGATGCGCCGAGCGTGCTTGCTGCCTGCTCGAGACGGCGATCGACGGCTTCGATAGAAAGCCGGATCGGGCGCACCAGCAGCGGAAACGACATCACGCCGCAAGCCAAGGCCGCGCCGGTCCAGCGGAAAGCGAACACGATGCCGAAATGCTCGGCGAGGAACGAGCCGAGCACGCCGCGCTTGCCGAGCATCACCAGCAGCAGATAGCCGGTGACGACGGGCGGTAGAACCAGCGGCAGATAGATGATGGCGTCGATGAGAGCCTTGCCCCAGAAATCACGACGCGCCAGTAGCCACGCCACAGCGATTCCGATCGGGGTCGAGATCAGTGTCGCAATCACGGCGACCCTGATCGAGAGCAGGATCGCCGTCCATTCTTCGTGAGAAATGTCGAACATAAAGGTCAATCCTCCGTCATTGCGAGCGTAGCGAAGCAATCCAGACTTTGCTCGTGACTCTGGATTGCTTCGTCGCTTCGCTTCTCGCAATGACGGCGAGTTTCAATTCGCTTACTTGGCCAGGAAGGTGAAGCCGTATTTCTCCATCACGGTCTTCGATGCCGGGCTTTTCAGGAAAGCGAGATAGTCGGCGGCTTCGCTCTTGGCGGTGGTGGTCGCAGCAACCGGATAGATGATGGCCGGATGCGAGTCGGCCGGGAAAGTGCCGATGATCTTCACGCCGGGATCGACCTTGGCGTCGGTGGAATAGACGATGCCGAGCGGAGCTTCGCCGCGCGATACCAGCGTCAGCGCAGCGCGGACGCTTTCGGCCATCGCAAACTTCGGCTCGGCTGCAGTCCAGGCGCCGAGCTTTTCGAGTGCGGCCTTGGCATATTTGCCGACCGGCACCGACTTGACGTCGCCGGTGGCGATCTTGCCGTCGCCGGCGAGCTTGGCGAGATCAAAGCCCTGGCCGATCTTGACGTCGGCGAGCTTGGAATCCTTGGCGGCGATCAGGACGATGCTGTTGCCGAGCAGGTTGGTGCGGGTGTCTTCCTTGATGTTCTTCTTGCCGGCGGCGTAGTCCATCCATTCCAGGTCTGCGGAGATGAAGATGTCGGCCGGCGCGCCCTGTTCGATCTGCTTGGCGAGCACCGAGCTGGCGGCGTAGCTGGACGTGACCTTGACGCCGCTCTTGGCGGTGTAGGCGGCGTTCACTTCGTCGAGTGCGTTCTTCATCGACGCGGCAGCAAAAACGGTGAGAGCCTTGTCCTGCGCATGTGCGGGCGTGAAGGTCGATCCGAGCAGGATCGAGAAAGCGGCAAAAAGTCCGGCAAAACGATTCATAAGGGCGCTCCATGCGTGAAGGCAGCGCAAAATGCGCGCGCAATTCAGGCGTTGGTTGGGTGGGGTTTACGACAGGCGGAAGCGCCGTTCCGGCAATCCCGGGGACTTACGGTCCATCCGGGATATCGCTGGGTAACAATACTCAGCGGGATCAGAGGGGTAAAGTGCCCTAGATCAATCGACAGGCAGCACTGCGAGGCTGATGCTGTTCTCGGCCGCGCCGGAGATCTGCACGGCGAAGGGGCCACCGGAGAGATCGAACTTCACCACCTTGCGAATTCCCTCGCAATCGGTGACGCCGCTGAAGTCCATCGGCTTGAGCATTTCGCCGTCCTGGATCACGTCGAGCCACGCGCCGGAGGACAGGCTGATGCTGTAAGAGCCGGCCTTTGGCGGGCCCTTGAATTTCACGAAACCGGCAAATGTGCCGTCTTTCGGCTTCCGCTCAGGTGCGCGCGGGAGCTTCGCATCGGCCGGAGTCTTGAGCTCCAGAACCGCTTTTGCGGGGATTTCGAGCTCATTTCCTGAGGCCGCCTTGAGGCGATCTTGCGACATCAGTGCGGCACGCTCCTTGGCGACCGGCCACTTGAATTTGTCGCAGCCGCTCGGCTCGGCTGCCCATGCGGGCGCCGAGCTCAGCAGTGCAAGCGCGACAATCAGACGCGCTTTCATGATCAGTCCACCGCGATCATGACGTCGGAGGCCTTGACGACCACGACGGCCTTGACGCCTGCCTTGAGGCCCAGTTCATCCACGGCCTCATTGGTGATCGAGGAGGTCATGACCTGGCCGCCGCCGATATCGACGCGGACGTGGGACGTGGTGGCGCCCTTGGTCACTTCGAGGACGGTGCCCTTGATCTGGTTGCGTGCACTGATGCGCATATCGAATCTCGCTGGATGGTGCCGGACCGCAATCGGCCACGGCAGGGGAGGGAAGAAGCGGGCCTCGGCCCGGTTCGTCGCCCGCTTACGGCGCGGCGACGGTTGCGTTCTAGCCTATTTTCGCGACACCGCGATAGGCGCTGGATCAATCACGGTGCCGTCAACACCTGGCGGCAGGCATCGGGCATCTGCGCCAGTGTCATCGGCGGTTTCGGCTTCGGCGGAACCGGCGGCGGCTTGGGATGCAGCACGGCGTCGCTGAACCAGTAAGCGAGATCACCGGCTGCGCAGCCTTCGCCTTCATTCGGCGGAGCCTGGGATTCGCAATCCGTAGCACCAGCCGGGCATTTGATGCGGATGTGGAAGTGGTAGTCGTGGCCATACATCGGCCGGACCTTCGACAGCCAGCTGCGGTCGCCCTTGGCCTCGCGGCACAGCGCCTTCTTGATGGCAGCATTGACGAAGATGCGTTCCACTGCCGGTTCCTGCGCCGCCGCGCGGATCACGGGCAGATGGCTTGGCGTCCAGGTACTCGGATCGATATCGAGCCGGTCCTTGCGGACCATCATCACCGCCGACATTTCCTCGCGCTCGTTGCGCGAGAGTTGTCGGTTCGGCATCGGGGTCAGCCAGATATCGGCATCGAGGCCGATCTGGTGGCTGGCATGGCCGGTGATCATCGGGCCGCCGCGTGGTTGCGACATGTCGCCGACCAGAATCCCTGGCCAGCCCGCCGATCTGTTAGCTTTAGCGGAAAGCCGTTCGACCAGTTCGATCATCTGCGGATGCGCCCAGTTGCGATTGCGCGACAGTCGCATCACCTGCCAGGTCGGCCCGTTCAGCGGCAGCGCCTCGGCGCCGGCGATACAGCCCTTGGCATAAAAGCCGATCACCTGCGGCGCCGAGCGCGTCGGCAGCGCCTTGCGGCCGAACAGTTCCTTGGCTGGCGTCGCGGGATCATTGGGATTGGCGAGCGGCGGCAATGGCCTTGGATCGACCGAGCCTTTGGTCTGCGCCAGCGCGCTGGTGGGCGCTGAAGCGAGGGCGAGCGGCACGATGAGGCTGAGAATCAGGCGGGAGCTCATGACACGACTATAGCCCAGGCGGACGACATGTCAGCGCGAAGGCGCGTGGCTCGCGCGATGTTTACGCGGCGCTAACCACGCACCCGTGTGGCGCAATTATTTGCTGCGGATTCATCGCAGCATTGTACGGGCTCTGATCCTCCCTCCGCGGGGGGCATTCGGGGCGATATGCTTCACTTTGAAACGTCTCAAAGACGGAAATTAAGGGCTCGTTAGTACATCGCGCATGGGCGCGCCCGCTGTGTATGCAGACATTGTGGTCATTCGCGCGGTGATTGCGGTAACCCCTTGTGGCTATTGCGGGCATTGATACCGTTTCTTCAGAGACTTCCGGCACAGAATGTCGCACGCAGAATGCGAGTAGAATCTGGATGCCGAAGGACCGGCCCAAAAAGACTGGACTGAAAGCATCACACAAACCGCGCTTCAATCGCGCGAGGGGTGTTGCCAAGACGTCTTTTGCAGCCGCGCCGAAATCCATCGGCGTGATCGGCGAACTCGCGCGCCAACGCGCACAGGCCGATGCGGCGATCGTCGACGCCCGCAAGTCCCATGAGCGGCTGCGTGAAGCCATCGATATCCTGCCGCAGGGCATCGTGTTCCTGGATTCCGAGGGGCGTTACATCCTCTGGAACAAGAAATACGCCGAAATCTACAATCGCAGCTCCGACCAGTTTGCGCCGGGCGCCCGGTTGCAGGACACGATCCGTGTCGGTGTCGAGCGCGGTGATTATCCCGAAGCGCTCGGCCGCGAGGACGACTGGATCGCCGAGCGCGTCAACAAGATGTTCCATCCGGGCGAGCGCCACGAACAGAAGCTTGCCGATGGCCGCGTCATCCTGATCGAAGAGCGCCTGACCGATGACGGTGGCGTCGTCGGCCTGCGTGTGGATATCACCGAGCTGAAGCAGCGCGAGGAGTCGTTCCGCCTGCTGTTCGAAAGCAATCCGGTGCCGATGATCGTCTGCGCCTTGGCGAACGAGCGCATCCTCAGCGTTAATGATGCTGCGGCCGAGCACTATGGTTATACCCGGGCCGAATTCGAGAAGCTGACGATCCGCCAGTTGCAGGCCTTCGAGGCGTCGCCGCCCTGGGTCGGCGACCATGCCTCCGACGAACAGGCGGCGCGCACCTGGAAACACGTCAAGGCCGATGGTGAGCTGATCGATCTCGCCATCTATTCGCGTCAGCTCGTTTATCAGGACCAGCCTGCCGTGATGCTGGCCTTGATGGACATCACCGAGCGCAAGCGCGCCGAGATGCGGCTCGCTTTCATGGCGCATCATGACGCGCTGACAGGCCTGCCGAACCGCAACCTGCTGCGTCAGCGCCTGGATGAGACTCTGTCCCATGTCCGCCGCAGTGGCGAGAAGCTTGCGGTGCTGTTTCTGGGCCTCGATAATTTCAAGGGCGTGAACGATTCACTCGGCCATGAGATCGGCGACAAATTGCTGCGCGGTGTGGCGCGACGGTTGCGCTCGACGCTGCGCGAAGAAGATGCGCTGGCCCGCCTGAACTCGGACGAATTCGCCATCATCCAGACCGGCATTCATCGTCCGGAAGATGCCGTGCTGCTGTCGAGGCGTCTGCTCGATGCCATCGGCGAGACCTTCCTGCTCGACGGAAATTCGGTGGTGATCGGCGCGAGTATCGGCATCGCGATGGCGCCGAGCGATGGTGATGAATCCGAGCGACTGCTGAAGAATGCCGATATGGCGCTATCGCGCGCCAAGAACGACACCCGCGGCACGTTCAGTTTCTTCGAAACCGGTATGGATGCGAAGGCGCAGGCACGTCGCAAGATCGAGAACGATCTGCGCGCGGCGATCCAGGACGATCAGCTGCGTCCATATTACCAGCCGCTGATTGATCTCAAGACCGGCCGCATTACTGGTTGCGAGGCGCTTGTGCGCTGGCCGCATCCCGAACACGGTATGATCTCGCCCGGTGATTTCATCCCGGTGGCGGAAGACACTGGCCTGATCAATGTGCTGGGTGCGCAGATCCTGCGCCGCGCCTGCAACGAGGCCGCGCGTTGGCCGGATGAGGTGCGTGTTGCCGTCAACCTGTCGCCGCTGCAATTCCGCGTTGGCAATCTGCTGTCGGTGGTGATGGACGCGCTGAAGAATTCCGGCCTGCCGCCGCGCCGGCTGGAGCTGGAAATCACCGAGACGCTGCTGCTGGAGAAGAGCAATCAGGTGCTGGCCACGCTGCATGCGTTGCGCTCGCTCGGCGTGCGTATCTCGATGGACGATTTCGGCACCGGCTATTCGTCGCTCAGCTATCTCCGCAGCTTCCCGTTCGACAAGATCAAGATCGACCAGTCTTTCGTGCGCGATCTCGGCGCCAATCGCGATGCGCAGGCGATCGTGTCGTCGATCATCAATCTCGGCATGGGCCTTGGCGTGACGATCACCGCCGAGGGCGTCGAGACCGAAGAAGAGCTGGCCTGTCTGCGCCACGAAGGCTGCCACGAAGGCCAGGGTTTTCTGTTCAGCCGTGCGCGGCCGAATGACCAGATCGTCGAATTGCTGCGCGCTCAGGCGACGACGGCCGTCAGCGACGATCGGGCTGACTGCGCGCAGGTCGCGTAAGCGACCAATCGCTCGGAGCCATAGGATGGGTTGAATGCGATCATTCCGGCTTCATGACAGACATAATGGTCGTGCAAGTCCGCCATGTGGCGCTTCATACCCGCAATGCGTTGTTCTCACCTTTCGTACCTTGTCCATCCTGTTCTACAAATGAAGCACAACAAGGTGCCGGCACTGACCAGGCATCACACAGGGAGGATAAATCATGAAAAACATGGTGATGTTTGCGCTCGCTTCGACCCTTGCGATGGGAGCGGCCAACGCGGCGCCGCTGCCCGAAGCAAAGCCTGAAGAGGCCGGCTTTTCCCAGACGGGGCTCGGGCGGATGGACGAGCTGTTCACGCGCGAAATCGCAGCGAAACGCTTGCCGGGCGCCGTCGTCGCCATCGCGCGCGACGGAAAACTGGTGTTCCACAAAGCCTATGGCAAACTCGATCCGGCGAAAGATCAGCCGATGCCGCTGGATGCGATCTTCGCGCTCGCATCCATGACCAAGCCGATGACTGCCGTAGCGGCGCTGACGCTAATGGAGCAGGGCCGGATGCCGCTGCAATCGAAGCTGTCAGACTACTATCCTGGCTTTGCTGACATGAAGGTCGGGACGTTGCAGCCGGATGGCTCCCTCAAGCTCGACGCGCAGCTATCTCCCATCAAGATCCATGATCTCTATCGTCATACATCGGGTCTCACCTATGGCGGGCAGCCGGACAATCCCAATCCGGCGATTCGCCTGTATCCCAATGGTGTGGCGCCGGCTTTCTCCGGCGATACGCAGGCCTTTATCGACAGTATGACAAGGCTGCCTTTGGTGTATCAGCCGTCCACCCGATACGAATACGGCTTCTCGATCGATGTGCTGGGTGCGGTGGTCGAGAAGGTCAGCGAGCAGAAGCTCGGCGCGTATTTGTCCAAGACGGTCTGGCAGCCGTTGAAAATGACGGAGGCGACTTTCGCACTGACGGATGCGCAGCGTGCGAGGCTTGCGCGCCCGCTGCCAAATGATCCGGCGACCGGCAAGCCGCAAGGAATTCCCGTGCTGGACAAGGAGATCAAGTTCGACTGCGGCGGAGCGTGCTCGTTTGCCACCGTCGGAGATTATCTTCGCTTTGGTCAGATGCTGATCAATGGCGGCGAACTCGATGGCCAGCGCATTCTCAGCCCGAAAACGGTGCGCCTGATGACGTCAAACCATCTCGGGCCAGAGATCAAGAACATGGTGGCCGGCAACGAACCGCATCGTGAAGGGTATGGTTTCGGCCTTTCGGTTGCGGTGCGCATGCAAGACGGTCTGGCTGCGATCCCCGGCAATCCCGGCGAATTCACCTGGAACGGGGCATTCGGCACCCAGTTCTTCGCCGATCCGAAAGAGCGTCTGGTCGTCGTGGTCGGCACGGCCGGACCCAGCCTGCATCGCCGCGTGTTGCGCGAACAGGTGCAGGATATCGTCTACGGCGCGATGGTGAAGTGAGCGCAGGCGGCAGGTTCGTAGGATGGGTTGAGCGCAGGCGCGAAGCGCCGGAGCGACAACCCATCGGCGGAGCCTGCCGCAACCGACGGCCAGCATGGGTTTTCGCTTCGCTCAACCCATCCTACGGCCTCGGCACTCGATCATTTCACTTCGTGCAATAATGAAGTGCATAGGCCGCGCATTCTCTCAAGCTGGCTCATGAAGCAATTTGTATCGGCGGAACGGGAATAGACCCGTCCACCAATTCAGGAACTGCTTCCATGAAGCTCTACAATTTTCCGCTGTCGGGTCATGCTCACCGCGCGCATCTGTTCGTTTCACTGCTCGGTTTGCCATGCGAGCTGATCGAGGTCGATCTGGCGTCAGGCGCGCATAAGAAGCCTGAATTCCTGGCGCTCAATCCGTTCGGCCAGGTGCCGGTGCTCGACGACGATGGCACTGTTGTTTCGGACTCCAATGCGATCCTTGTCTATCTCGCCAAGAAGTCCGGTCGCACCGAATGGCTTCCGGAGGATGCGGCAAGCGCCGCCGCCGTTCAGCGCTGGCTGTCTGTCGCCGCAGGCGAACTGGCTTATGGGCCCGCCGCGGCGCGACTGATCACTGTCTTCGGCGCCAGCTTCAATCCCGACGAGGTGATTTCGCGCGCTCACACATTGCTGGCGCGGATCGAGGCGCATCTGGCCAATCGCGACTGGCTTGTCGGCATTGGCCCGACCATCGCGGATGTCGCGCTCTACAGCTACATAGCAGGCGCCCCAGAAGGGAATGTCGATCTATCCGGCTATCCCGGCGTCAACGCGTTCCTCCACCGGATCGAAGCGCTGCCTGGCTTTGTGCCGTTTCCCAAGACGCCTGCCGGACTTCTGGCCGCGGCTTAAGTGCTACACAACGGGCGTATCGGTGATGCGCCCGCCTCCGTATCTGAGGGTGGATCGATGACCGATCAGCACACATCGACGAAGCTCGACCTCTGGCATCCCGGCGAGAAAGCCATCCAGGAAAAGGTCGGTGTCTCCGATTATATGGATGAGGTTGGAAAGCGCGTGGTGCGCGACTATATGCCGACCCAGCATCGCGATTTCTACACGCAGATCCCGTTCATCGTGCTGGGAAGCGTCGATCGCGCCGGTGACGCATGGGCCACGCTTTCGATCGGCAAGCCCGGCTTCATTTCATCCCCGACGGCGCAATCGCTCGACATCAATGCGCTACGCGATCCCAGCGATCCCGCAAGCGACGGACTGCGTAAAGGCGATGCGATCGGTTTGCTTGGCATTGAGATGCATACGCGTCGACGTAACCGGGTGAATGGCATCATCGGGCCGTCGGTCAATGATGCCATCCATTTCGATGTGGATCAGAGTTTTGGCAATTGCCCGCGCTATATCCAGCTCAGAGATTTTGAATTCGTTCGCGATCCGCGCGAAGCGTTTGCAGGGGATGTCGAAGAGAGCGAGACGCTCAGTGCGCATGCGCGCGGCATGATCGAGGCGTCCGACATGTTCTTCGTCGCATCCTATGCGGAGCGCGAGGATCGCAGGCAGGTCGATGCGTCGAGCCGCGGCGGCAGGCCCGGTTTCGTGCGCATCAATGATGATGGCTCTCTCACCATTCCGGATTTCAACGGCAACCTGTTCTTCGCCACGCTCGGAAATATCCTTCTGAACGGCAGAGCTGGCCTGCTCTTCGCCGACTATGAAACCGGCGATGTGTTGCAGATGACAGGCGACGCGCAGGTGGTTCTGGATTCGCCGGAGGTTGCAGCATTTCAGGGCGCGGAGCGGCTTTGGACGTTCAAGCCGCGCCGCGTCGTGCTGAGGCGAGGCGCCCTGGCATTGCGTTGGTCTGCGCGCAAGGATGGCGCATCGCCGGCATCGCTGATGACCGGCGACTGGCAGCAAACGGCGGATCGGCTCAAGGCTGCCGAG
>CALRZK010000023.1:0-12088 GCA_943372615.1 Bradyrhizobium ivorense
ATGCTTCTGCAGCACGCCATCGAGAATGTCGGCTGCAATGCGTCGCGCGGCGAGGCCGGGGACCTCGGGTGGCGGTGCGTATTTCACTTGCGGCATGCAGCAACATCACAATGGAAGATCGGGGATGGCGAGAATTTCGGCCGGCCAACAGGCGGGACCGATTCTGTCGCACGCGAATATGCCAAATGTAAGAATCGCCTTTATATGGACAGTGTCGCACACTAGCTCTGCGATATGAATTGGTAATGCGTGCGGGCCCGAGCGGTTCACGGGGATCAGAGATGAACGACAAACCAGCAGATCACTCCATTGTGCCAGATCCGGTACCGGAGAAGGTGCTGTCGCCGGCCGCGAAGCGGGCCCTGGCCGAGGCTGAAGAGCGTCGCGCGGCAGCTGCCGCGCCATCGCCGCATGCCAAGGAATTGCAGGGACCGGATGGTCCCGAGCCGACCCGGTTCGGCGATTGGGAACGCAAAGGCATCGCGTCGGATTTCTGATAGGCTGTCGTCGCCCGGCCGCGCGCAATTGCGCGCTAGGACCGGGCGATCCAGTACACACTGGCCTCAGTATACTGGGTCACCCGGTCAAGCCGGGGGACGACAAACGAGAATGCGGCAACGTTCTTGCCGATTGTTGCACTCGCTGTTCCCTCTCCGCCGCGTAAGCTCATCCCATGCCGCCAACCTCGCGCATTCATCACGCGTCGCCATGGCGGGCGCGCTTGTCGCGCCTGTGGCCGTGGATTTTTGTGCTCGGCATGGCCGCAGGTTCGGCCCTTCCACTGAAGCGCTGGCTGCCGACGATCTTCCACGACGAAACCCAGGCCGCGCGTGACGCCAATGCGATCGTGCAGCGAACCGGTAGCCGCGACGATCGCCATGCGGTCGATGTGCTCTACACCATCGATGGCGACACCTTTGGCGCACGCGTGCACCTCGCACCGGGTGACGATCTCACGGCGCGCATCCGCCTGCGCGGCATCGATGCGCCCGAGCTGAAAGGCCAGTGCACGACCGAGATCCGCCTTGCCGAAGACGCCACCGCCGCCTTGAAGCGATTGCTCAAGGAAGGCGGCGTTACGATCTACAATATCGGTCCCGACAAATATCCCGGCCGCGTGGTCGCGAGCGTCGCCACGCGCCGCACGTCGGATGTGTCAGCGGCGCTACTCGCTGGTGGCCTCGCCCGCCGCTACGATGGCGGCCATCGCGGCGGCTGGTGCGATCGCTAGGCGCTGCGGATCGTCGTCAGGAAGCGTGTCACCTCGCCTTTCAGATTTCCGCTTTCGGTCGAGAGCGATCGGGCTGATGACAGCACCTGCGACGATGCCGTGCCCGTCGCGCTGGCGCCGCGATTGACCTGACCGATCTTGTCCGCGACTTCGGCCGTGCCCTTCGCCGCTTCGCCGACATTGCGTGCGATCTCCGCGGTGGCAGTGCCCTGCTCCTCGACCGTTGCTGCGATGGTTGCGGCGATATCCGCGATGCGGCTGATGGTCGTGCTGATCTCGCGGATCGCCACGGCGGACTCTTGTGTCGCGGCTTGCATGCCCGAGATTTGCGAGCTGATCTCATCGGTGGCCTTGGCGGTCTGTTCGGCCAGTGCCTTCACTTCGCTGGCAACCACGGCAAAGCCTCGACCTGCCTCGCCTGCACGCGCGGCTTCGATGGTCGCATTGAGTGCAAGCAAGTTGGTCTGTTCGGCAATCGCAGTGATGAGCCGCACCACGTCGCCGATCCGCCCGGCTGCCTGCAGCAGATCGTTGATGCGTGCATCGGTGCGATCGGCCTGCTTGACCGCATCGGCCGCGATGCGGCTGGAATCATGCACCTGCCGGCTGATCTCGCTCACCGACGCGCTCATCTCCTCTGCCGCGGCTGCGACCGAATCCACATTCGCCGAGGCCTGCTCCGAGGCTGCGGCGACCATGCCTGACAATTCCTGCGTCTCCGTTGCCGTCTCCGTCAGCGTGCCCGCCGCGGTTTCGAGTTCGTGCGAGGCGGTGGAGACCATGTCGACGATGCCGCCGACCGCCGTCTGGAAACGATCCGCGATGTCCAGCATTTCGGCCCGTCGCTGGCTGGCGATCGCCGCTTCTTCCTGCTTCTTGGCGAATTCCAGCTCTTCAAGACGAACAAGATTGTCGCGGAATGTCTGCGCAGCCCGCGCGGCATCGCCGACTTCGTCATGACGCGTCGCATAAGGCACCTCGACAGCCTTGTTGCCGCCGGCGAGCGTCAGCAGCACATCTCCGATGCGACGGATCGGGCGCGCAATGTTGAACACGGAGAATAATGCCGAGCCGATCAGCACGAGAACGACAATCGTGCCCACGACAAGACTGGTCATGCCGACGCGGTCGAGTTCGCCGAGCAGTTCGGTCTGCCGCTTCGCGGTGTATTCATTGGCGACGCGGATGGCCTCCTGCAGCTGCTTCTGTAGATCCTTGATCGCCGGCGTCACGCGCTCGTCGATGAATTTGATTTTCTGCTCCTCCATGCGGGCAGCTTCATCGGCGGTCGTGCGATAGCGGCTGGCCGTGGTCGACAGTTCGCCGATGGCGGCTTGCAGGCTTTGGTCAGTGATCAGCGCGCCGGTCCGGCGCAAGGAATCCATCGCGGCGCCTGTCGTCCGGGCCACGACCTCCTTCTGCGATGCTTCGGAAGTCGCTGCATAGCGCCAGCCCGCTGCACGCGCGGCATGGAAAGATGAGTTGGCGTCGCGCAGACCGATTTCGATCTCTGAGCGGTTGGAAAGTCCGGTCAGCCGGTTCGAGGTAATCAATGTATCGAAGGCCTTGCTCCAGGCAGTCGAGGCCTGGTTGCGGCTGGTCTGTGTCTCGAGCACGGATTTCTGCACGCTGGAGAGTTCGGCTCCGGTGGACTGAAAGCCGTCAATGGCTTTGCGGATGGCAGCATAGGAGTCTCTCATCGCCTGCCGCGTGGCGCGCTGGCCGGCGTCATCGATATGTTTCGATGCCTCGGCGATGTCGTTGCGAAGCTGGTTCAGCGTGGTGTCGAGCTGCTCGTTCGAACGCGCGAGCGTGATCTGCTGGATGGCGAGTTGGGCCTGCGTCATGGCGGCGTCGGCGGATTGTGCGTCAGCCTTGTTGGATGTGTTGATCAGGACCAGCCGGCTGGACTCGGCGATGGCGCCGTTGCCGATCATCTGGTTGATCAGCATGCCGGCCACCAGCACGACACTGGCGGCGGCGGTGAGGCCGAGCTTGGTTCCGATGCGCAGTTTCAAGGATTGCATTCACGTGCCCCCATGGGAGTTGGCCGGGGCGGAGCCATCGCTGTCGACGCGCAAGCCGCCGGCAACCAGAACGGTTCATCTGATTCGTTCAGACGTTAGCGGGCAGACTGGATTTACCGCTGTTCAGTATTGGACATGGCCGCTGCGGCAGGCGCGCGCAGCCATGAAAAAAGCCGCGCGATGCGCGGCCTTTGCAACGATACGAGATGATCTGACGCACTCAGCGCTGGGTGACGACCACCTGGGTGCCGACCGAGACGCGTGAGAACAGGTCGGTGATGTCCTCGTTATACATGCGCACGCAACCGTAAGAGACATAGCCGCCGATCGACTTCGGCACATTGGTGCCGTGGATCGCATATTCGCCGCCGGCGAGCGTCATGGCGGCGACGCCCATCGGATTGGCGGGCGAACCGCCGGGGATCACGTCCGGGATGCGCGGATTGTCGCGCTTCACATCGGCCGGGGGCGACCAGGCGGGCTGGCGGTATTTGCCGTCGATCTTGGTGACGCCGGCCCACTGCTTGCCGGGCTTGCCGACGCCGACCGGGTAGCGCACGGCGACGCCGGGCTCGGTGACCAGATAGAGTTTTCGCTCGCCGGTCTTCACCACGATGGTGCCGGGTGCATAGTCGCCGCGGAAATTGACGAGGCTGGGGGCGGCCTGCGCGGACGTCGCGGCCAGGGTGCCGGCGACCAGAGCTGCGGCCAGGAAGCCAATCTTGGCACCTGCAATCTTCGAAGACATCGATCTCTCCAAATTCGACTCGCCGGTA
The DNA here is from genome assembly GCA_943372615.1 of Bradyrhizobium ivorense. Classification (GTDB taxonomy): domain Bacteria; phylum Pseudomonadota; class Alphaproteobacteria; order Rhizobiales; family Xanthobacteraceae; genus Tardiphaga; species Tardiphaga ivorense_A. The sequence goes on from CALRZK010000023.1 coordinate 4,035, forward strand.
TCGGCCGGGCGAGGTCGTCCCGCCCCTGCGGGCGAGCACTCATTGCAATATCGGGAAGTCTCGACCGGCTGCGTAAACAGCCGGTCTCCATCAGAGCGATGACCGCCCCGGGAGCGCCGTTTAATGAGGGGAACTCGCAAACAAAGTAAATGTCCGGGAAACAACACTCGCTCTAAATTGGACGGGCGCGGCTGACAACTGCGTGAGGAGCCACAAGCGCCACGGCCGTAGGATGGGTTGAGCGAAGGCGCGATAGCGCCGGAGCGATAACCCATCAGCCGAGCCGGCCACGGGGAAAAGTGATGGGTTTTCGCGACGCTCAACCCATCCTACGGCTCCGGGCCTCACCCCAGCGTAAACGCCTCATGGATCGCCGATTGCACGGCGCCGCCAGTGACGGCCCCGCCGCCGGCCACGTAGATCCAGTCGCCGATCACCGTGGCCCCCACCGCATGGCGCGGGGTGAGCATCGGCGCGTGGCTTTGCCAGCTGTCGGTCTTCGGATCGTAGCTCTCCATCTGCCCGAACACTTTCTCCTGCGTGATCTTGCCGTCGCGGATCACCCCGGACTCGCCGCCCATGGCGAACAGCCGGTCGCGATAGATCACGAGGCCATGGCCGGAACGGGCGACCGGTAGTGGCGCGCGCAGCTCCCAGGTATCGCGCTCGGGCAGATACACGTGGTGCAGGTCGGTATTGTATTCGAAGGTGTTGAAGCGCCCGGCGATGACATGGATGACGCCGCCGGTGGCGACGCAGCCGACATGGTCGCGCGCGCCGGGCAGCGGTTTACGCACCTCCCATTTGTCGGTCTTGGGGTCATAGACCTCGTGCCAGCTCACACTGGCGCGTTCGGCCGCAGGCTCCGAAGCGCCGCCGATGAGATGGATCTTGCCGTTGAGCGCCACGGCCGCGCCGGCACCGCGTGGACGCGGCAGCGGCGCGATCGTGTCCCAGCGATCGGCGGCGATGTCATAGGCATAGGCGTTCTGATCGGAGCCGCGATTCTGCTGCATGAAGCCGCCCAGCGCATAGACGCGGCCGTTGTCCGCTGCGACCGAGACGTGATTGGCGCCGCGCGGCAGTGGCGCAGCGTTGAACCACTGGTCCTTCGCGGCGTCGTAGACATGATGATAGGGCCGGTCGACCCGACCTTCGCCATAGCCGCCGACGATATGCATGCGATCGGCCCAGGCCGTCGCCCAGGCCATTTCGCTGCGCGGCAGTGGCAGTGCCGCGCGCGGCTGCCATTTGCCGGCTGGGCCTTTCGGCGCCGGGCTTTCGGTGACGCGTTGCGCCTCCTGCTCCGGCGTCATGTGATGCGGCACGCCGCCTTGCAGCTTGGCGTAGGGCTCGGTGGAGGATGGTGCGGCGGGGAGTGTCGGATGATGGCCCGCGTGCTGGGCGTGAGCCGTCACCACCCCCGCGGCAAGCGCCGCGCCGCCGAGAATGACTGATCTGCGATCCATAACGCATTCCCCCCTGAACTCTGGCCGTTCAACCGATGGTCAACCGACCAACGGGTTCACCGTCTTCAATCCGGCAAATTGCGACAGGTCGCGATCGGCGGACCACAATTCACGAACGTCATGCTGCAAGCAGATCGCAGCTATTCTGGCATCGTGAACGGCTCCGTCGCGCAGTCCGCTCGACTGGATGATATCACGGAGCTGTGCCCAGTGGTGTTCGGTTTCGCCGAGAAGACGAACAGTTGGGCTCGCCAGCAACGTATCGATCTGGCTGATGGCGATGGAGGGCGGAGTCGGTGGCTTGAAGATCCGTGGATGCGTGACGATCGCAAAGAATTCATGCACGCAGGGCCACGGGATCCCCCAGGCGGATTGTTCAGAAAGCTCGGCCAGTCGCAGCGAAGCACGCGCATAGAAAGGCGATTCCTCGCGATGCGCATACACCAGTATGTTTGTGTCGACCGCGATCATTCATCGTCCGGCAGACCATAGGCAACGCTTCGGATTCGCGACCAGCCGGCATTCTTGAACTCGTCGGTCAGGCCTTCGCCGTGAAAGGGTTCGATCCTCAACCGGCGCGGTTCGTCTTCGCGGATATGCTGTTGCGGAGACTGGGCGACAACGACGCGCAGTCCCTTCTCGACCAATGCAAGCAAGGTCGTGCCGTCACGCGCGGCCTGCTTTTCGGCCTCGATCAGCAATGGGTCGGCGATATTCAGCGTCCGCTTCATGGCCTGAAGATATCGCCGGACCCCATTTTCAGCAAGATTGGCCGCGGGCGCTTACGTCCCCTTCTTCTTGTTCTGCCGCTTCTCGACGAGATCGTCGACGACAGCCGGATCCGCCAGCGTCGATGTATCGCCCAGCGACGACGGCTCGTCTTCCGCGATCTTGCGCAAAATACGCCGCATGATCTTGCCGGAGCGGGTCTTCGGCAGGCCCGGTGCGAACTGGATGAGATCCGGAGAAGCGATCGGGCCGATGTCCTTGCGGACCCAGGCCACCAGCTCCTTGCGCAGCTCTTCGGTCGGCTCCACGCCGTTCATCAGGGTGACATAGGCGTAGATGCCCTGGCCCTTGATGTCGTGGGGATAGCCGACCACGGCGGCTTCCGACACCTTGTCATGCGCCACCAGCGAGGACTCCACTTCCGCGGTGCCCATGCGATGGCCGGACACGTTGATCACGTCATCGACGCGGCCGGTGATCCAGTAATAGCCGTCGGCATCCCGGCGGCAGCCATCACCCGTAAAATACTTGTTCTTGTAGGTCGAGAAGTAGGTCTGTTCGAAGCGCGCGTGATCGCCATAGACCGTGCGCATCTGGCCCGGCCAGGATTTTGCGATGCAGAGATTGCCCGAGGTCTCGCCTTCCAGCACCTGGCCTTCGGCATCGACGATCTCCGGCACCACGCCGAAGAACGGCCGCGTTGCCGAACCGGGCTTGAGCTTGGTCGCGCCGGGCAACGGCGTGATCAGGATGCCGCCGGTCTCGGTCTGCCACCAGGTGTCGACGATCGGGCAACGGCCGTCGCCGACGACATGGTAGTACCATTCCCACGCTTCCGGATTGATCGGCTCGCCCACCGAACCCATGAGGCGCAGGCTTTTGCGCGAGGTCTTCTTCACCGGCTCGTCGCCGGCCTGCATCAGCGCGCGGATCGCGGTCGGTGCGGTGTAGAAGATGTTGACCTTGTGCTTGTCGATGACCTGCCAGAAGCGCGAATTATCGGGATAGTTCGGCACGCCTTCGAACATCAGCGTGGTCGCGCCATTGGCCAGCGGCCCGTACAGAATGTAGCTGTGGCCGGTGACCCAGCCCACGTCGGCGGTGCACCAGTAGACGTCGCCCTCGTGATAATCGAACACATATTGATGCGTCATCGCGGCGAACAGGAGATAGCCACCGGTGGTGTGCAGCACGCCTTTCGGGGTGCCGGTGGAGCCTGAGGTGTAGAGGATGAACAGCGGATCCTCCGCGCTCATATCCTCACAGGGGCATTCGGTGGTGACCATCTCGGCGGCTTCGCGGTACCAGAAGTCGCGGGCCGGATCCATGTCGACGGCACCGCCGGTGTGTTTCACCACCACGACCCAATCGACACCGCCGGCCTTGGCCACGGCTGCATCGACATTCTTCTTCAGCGGCACTTTCTTGCCGCCGCGCAGGCCTTCATCGGCGGTGATGATGATCTTCGACTGGCAATCCGTGATGCGCTGCGCCAGCGAGTCCGGCGAGAAGCCCGCGAACACCACCGAATGGATCGCGCCGATGCGCGCGCAAGCGAGCATCGCGTAAGCCGCTTCGGGGATCATCGGCAGATAGATGGTGACGCGGTCGCCCTTGCCGACATTCCGGTTGCGCAGCACATTGGCCATCTTGGCCACTTCGTCATGCAGCTCCTGATAGGTGATGTGCTTCGACTTCGAGGGATCGTCGCCTTCCCAGATGATCGCGGTCTGGTTGGCGCGCTTGGGCAGATGGCGGTCGATGCAGTTATAGGCGGCGTTGAGCACGCCATCCTCGAACCATTTGATCGAAATGTTGCCCGGCGCATAGGAGGTGTTTTCGATCTTGGTGGGCTCGGTCGACCAGTCGAGTCGCTTGGCCTGCTCGGCCCAGAAGCCGTCGCTGTCGCTGATCGAGCGCGCATACATCTCCTTGTATTTCGCGTCGTCGACAAAAGCGCGCGAGGTCCATTCGCTCGGTACGTCATAGATCTTGTCGGACATCGTTCCCTCCACTTGTCTCGCAGCCATCGAGCCCGCTGCAAGCCGTTACTCGTTCGATGTTCCAATTATGCGTCGGGGCGGGTCGGCCAAACAAGCCGGCCGCGTCTCACCCTTTCGTCGGTTGCCATCCGTAGCGGGCGAAGACGACGCAGGAACGAAAATCATCTGATTCGCATTATCGGGTCGGAGGGCGAGGACGAGAAAGACCGTAAAGCCATGATGGAGCAGCAGAATTTTGCGAATAGCCGCGGTGCGGCGACGCGTCCCACCGCACGCTCGGCGCTCTCGGCGGCCAAGCTTCTCGCCGGTAAACTGGCGGAGCAGCAGCCGAAACTGCGCGGCAAAAGCACGGTGAAGGCGCTGGCGCGCGAACTCGGCCTCACGCTGGGCGATCAGTCGGAATTGACCATCCGCCGTCGCAAGAATGGCAAGGCTTACTCTTTCATCCGCGAAAACGGCACGCGCATTCGCCATGCCGGCACCATCCGCCGGTTGAATGCCATGGCGGTGCCGCCTGCCTATGTGGATGTCCGCTATGCCGTCGATCCCAACCTGCATCTGCAGGCCGTCGGCCGCGATGCTGCGGGGCGGCTGCAATATCGCTATCACGCCGATTGGGAGAAGGTGCGCGAACATCGCAAGGCCAATCGCCTGGCGCGGCTGGTGAATGCCCTGCCAAAGATCCGTCGTAGCGTGTCGCAGATTCTCGCGGGCGATGAGCCGACGCGTGAGTTCGCGCTGGCTGCTGTGATCGAACTCGTCACCCGCACCGCGATCCGTGCCGGCAATGAAAGCTACATGAAGCTCTCCGGCACCCGCGGCGCCACCACGCTGATGAAGTCGAATGTGCAGATCGATGGCAAATGCGTCGTGCTGTCGTTCAAGGCCAAGGGCGGAAAGGCCGTGCGCAAGGAATGCGATGCCACCAAACTCGTGCGTGCCATCGGCATCCTGCATGAAGTGAAGGGGCGTCGGCTGTTCCAGTATTACGACAAGGTCGGCCGCATCCATAAGGTCAACACGGCGGCGGTGAACGCGTTCTTGCGCGACATCGCCGGCATCAAGATTTCACTGAAGGATTTTCGCACGCTGATGGCCTCGGCCACGGTGGTGGAAACGCTGGCGCATATCGAGCCGGCAGAGTCGGTGCGCGGCCGCAAGAAGCAGGTGCTGGAAGCCGTGCGCTCGGCGGCGGATGAGCTGTCGAACACGCCGAACATCTGTCGCAAGAGCTATGTGCACGATACGATCGTGACGGCCTTCGAGAACGGCGCGCTGGCGCGGATCGCCGCCAAGCAGAGCGGCTATCGCTCGCAGTCGAATCGCGAGCAGTTGTTGGCGCAGGTGGTCGCGGAGGCGGGGTAAGCTCCGCGGCCGTAGGATGGGTTGAGCCAGCGGGTCGCGCGAAGCGCGCCCGATGATAAACTCCGCGAAAACCATCGGCCGAACGATGTGGCAAACTCCGCCGATGGGTTTTCGCTCCGGCGCTCCGCGCCTGCGCTCAACCCATCCTACGCAAGCGTCCACACCGCCGTGTTCTTGATCTCCGCGTCTTCCAGATCCCGCGTCACCGGCACCTTGTATTCCGCCAGTTTCCGCAATTTGTCCTTCGGCAGATAACTCCGCCCGGGATCACCGATCAGCACCGTCGCGCCGCGCGCGGCCTGCGCGGAAAGAAATGCAAAAGCCCGCTGTGCTGTATCGCGCTCATAGAAAATATCGCCGGCAAGGATCGTCTGAGCGTCGGGTGTAATTACGTCACCGAGCAGATCATCGCCGCGCGCTTCGACAACAACGCCGTTGTCCGCTGCATTGATCCCGATCGCCACACGCGCGAACGCATCGATATCGTAACCGATCACACTCGTTGCGCCCGCCTTCATCGCAGCAATCGCCACCAGTCCCGATCCCGAAGCGAGATCGAGCACCGCGCGCCCGGCAACATGCTCCCGATGATCGAGGACGAACCGCGCCAGCGCCTGCCCGCCGGCCCAGGCAAAGGCCCAGAACGGCGGCGGCAGCCCGGCTTCGCCGAGTTCTTCTTCGGTCTTGCTCCACAAGGGGACGGCTTCATCAGCCACATGCAGAGAGATTTCCGGCACAAGCGGCACCGGCAGCAGGCGCGTATTGGCGCGGATGAATCCAGCGGGATCGATGATCGCAGGCTTCGCGCCCGCGGTGCTCACAAGCCGCCCATCTTGCAGAGCAGCTTCCATTCCTCGGCGGTGATCGGCGGCACCGACAGGCGGGACTGTTTGATGATCGCGACATCCTTGAGCTTCGGCTCGGCCTTGATCGCCGCCAGCGTCACGGGCTTCGGCAAGTCCTGCACCGCCTTGACGTCGACGCAGACCCAGGGCGTGCCGGGCTCGGCGGTGGGGTCGGGATGATGCTCCTTGACGATCTCGGCGATGCCCACGATCTCCTTGCCGATATTCGAATGATAGAAGAAGGCGCGATCGCCCTTCTTCATCTTCATCATGTTCAGCTTGGCGGTGTGGTTGCGGATGCCGGTCCATTCGGTGCCCTTGGCACCGGCGGCTTTCTGCTCGTCCCACGACCAGGCGTCGGGCTCCGATTTGATCAGCCAGTATTGCATCGTCTAACCTTCCGCCTTGAACGGCCGTGTCAGCAGGCCTTCGATCACTTGATCGACACTGGCGCTGCCATCCAGAATCATCGCCACCGCTTTTGCCACCGGCATATCGACATTGTTGGCTTCTGCCAGCTCGATCAGCACCGGCGCCGTAAATGCGCCCTCCGCCAGCTTGCCCGCCGGCGGTGGCTTACCGCGGCCGAGTGCAACACCGAGCGAAAAGTTACGCGATTGCGCGCTGGAGCAGCTGAGAATGAGATCGCCGAGGCCGGAGAGGCCGGAAATCGTTTCGGCCCGTGCGCCGCAGGCGACGCCGAGCCGCAGTAACTCGCTGAAGCCGCGCGTCGTCAGCGCCGCCAGCGCCGATGCGCCGAGCTCCTTGCCGGCGACAATGCCGGCGGCAATCGCCAGCACATTCTTCGCCGCGCCGCCGATCTCGACACCGCGCACATCGGTGGAGTGATAAGGACGGAACGTTGCCGATCCCAAAGCCTGCACGAGCTTGATCGCCACGTCTTCGTCGGCGCAGGCCAGCGTCACGGCTGTCGGTAAGCCGGCTGCGACATCGTCGGCAAAGTTCGGGCCGGACAGAATCGCCGGCAGCACATCCGGCGCGACCTCGGTGATCACCTCGGTCATGAATTTGTGCGAGCCCTGCTCGATGCCTTTGGCGCAGGCGACGACGGGCTTGCCTGCTGGCAGCAGCGGCGCAATCGCCATCAGCGCCTCGCGCAATTGCTGCGAGGGCACGGCGAGCAGGATGATATCGGCGCGCGCCGCCAGCGCGAGATCCGATGTCACGAACACCGCGTCGTCGATGGCCGCGCTCGGCAGCCGTGGATTGCTGCGCGAGGTCTGCATCATCTCCGCCGCGGCCGGCGAGCGCGCATAGAGCACCACGTCGCGTCCCGCACGCGCGGCGACATCCGCGAGCGCCGTGCCATAGGCCCCGGCGCCGATCACCGCAACGGATGTGTAGTTACTCATCGCAGCGCTCCTGCCTTCTCCCCGCTTGCGGGGAGAGGTCGGATTGCGAAGCAATTCGGGTGAGGGGGACTCTCCTCTGGCGACGGAGCGTGCGGAGAGCCCCCTCATCCGTCCCGGCTGCGCTGCGCTTCGCCGGGCCACCTTCTCCCCGCAAGCGGGGAGAAGGCAGGAGCGCTGCGATGAGTAACTACACATCCGTTGCGGTGATCGGCGCCGGGGCCTATGGCACGGCGCTCGCGGATGTCGCCGCGCGTGCGGGACGCGACGTGG
>CALRZK010000024.1:0-12023 GCA_943372615.1 Bradyrhizobium ivorense
TGATCCCCGGCATTGCAAGGCAAGCGGCTGCAGCAAGCGCGAATACGGCGCCGACCCAATAGGCAGTCGATCCCTCGGTCCCGATCAGCGATAGCAGGAACGGCCCGAGCGCAAAGCCGAGCGACAGCGCTGCCGTATAGGCCGCCATCGCGCGCGCACGCGTTTGATCCGTGCTGAGGCTGTTGAGCCACGTCTCGGACATCACGAACAGCGTTTCAGATGCGGCACCGAGCACGATGCGCAGCGGGAACCAGAGCCAGATCGCCGGCATCGCCGGAAACAGCACCAGCACGCCAGCCGCGATCACCAATGCGATCAGGACAAGCTTCCGCGCGCCGATGCCGCCGACCATGCGCGGCAGCGCAAAGGCCATCGCCAGCACGCCGACCGCATGCATCGCCGCATTGGCACCGATGAATGCATCGGAATGGCCGCGCTCGGACAGATCCTGCGCCAGCAGCGCAGCGCTGAGGCTGTAGGTCAGGCCGAAGATCATGGCTGCGGTAATGACCGCCGCGCGTGACCATAGATTGGAACCCGTAGCCATTAGCCGCCTGCCTCGCCTGCAAATCGCGGTATCCCTGGCATGGAAAAGTTAAACATCTGCCGGCTAGGTTAGGGCTCTCGCACGCAGCCCGAGACGACCGCCATGATCCGACTCCTGCTCCTCCTGCTCGGCGCCGAAGTGGTGCAGCGGCGCTGGCGCGCGTTGATGGCCATCGGCGTGATCTGGGCAATTTTTGGCACGGTGACCGTGCTTGACGCGCTGGATGGCGCTACCATCATACGACCGCATTACTTCGGCTATCTGCTGCTGCTCGAAGGCATCATCAGCCTGCTCGCCGGCATGCTCGCGACACAGCGGCGGGTGCATCAGCTTGCCAAAGCCGTGATCCTGCTGCTGCCCGCGGTGATCATCATCGCGCAGCCGCGTCACTCCAACATGCTCATCGCCATGCTGCTCGGCGGCGTGATGCTGTGCGACGGCACATTGCGCATCGCCAGCGCCTGGGTCGTGCGTTTTGAAGCGTGGCGCATGGCGCTTGTCGCCGGTGTCATCGAAATCATCCTCGCCGTCATCACGCTGGAGCCATGGCCCACCTGGTATGAAGGCACGATCGGCTTCAATGTCGGCGCGCTGCTGATTATCTCTGGCTGGGGCACCATCATGCTCGCCAACCGGCTGCGAAAGCTGCCGCCGGATGCGCCGATCTCGATGCTGATCGGCGGTGCTTTCCCCGCAGCGCTCTGGGTGCCGGCCAAGCCTGACGATGCCGGCCACGACGACCTCATCGTCCATGTCTGGACGCCCGCGGGATCGGGCCGCACCCCTCGCCGCCGTCCGCTTGTCGATCGCTACATTGCGGCGATCGATCATCGCGGCCGGATTTCCACCGGCCACGCCGCGCTCGAACTCGCGCCCAATGTTTACATCAGTCACTATCCCGCCGTCGAAATCGACCGTTCGCCGGAAGAGTTCGGCCGCGTGCTGCGGGCCAGTGTCGATAACGATATCCCCGGTCGTTTCCTGCCGAGCTATCGCGAGGAAGCCGACGGCTGGTGCGAAGCCACCGAACATGTCCGTTTCACACAGATCGATCGTCTGCGCGTGCGCCACTTCTGGCGTGCCTATCGCAGCGACACCGCCTACAACCTCACCAGCCGCAACTGCTCGAGCGCCGTCGCGAATGCGCTCGACGCCGCACTGGAAGGCGTGCTCGGCAAGACCGAACGCCCGTGGCGCACCTTCTTCCGCGCAGTGACGACGCCCGAATTGTGGATCGCTGGCGTGCTGCGCCGGCGCGCGGAAGCGATGGCCTGGACACCGGGCCTCGTGCTTGATTATGCGCGCCTGCTGCAGGTGGTCGTCGAGCCGACGCCCGCCAGCAACGAGACTCATCGCGCACGGCTGCGTCGTCTGCTGGTCCGCCGGACAGCACTCGCGCATTCGCGCCCAGCCTGGAAATGACACGCATCCTGTCGGCCCGCAGGATGGCATGGGCGTTGATCGCCATCCTGCTCTTTGCATTGCTCCCGATTATCTTGGTCATCGCATCGAGCGGGATTGCCTCGCTGGCCGAATGTCAGCTCAACGAAGCCAGCACGCATCCCTGTGTGATCCTCGGGGTCGATGTCGGAGGCCTCCTCGCCTTCATGTTTGTGGCCGGCTGGCTGGCATTCATGACCGTCCCCGTCGGCGTGGCGAGCCTGCTGATCTGGGCGGTGATCGCGATCGTGCTGTTCATCCGATCGCACGGCAGACACCGAGCTTGAGGCCGGGAGCAACGCGCCCCCTGAAGCGGACGCATCCCGCGCGCCTGTAAGGTTGCTGTAAGTTTGGCCGGATAGGAGGCACCGTCGGCGCGCGGTCGCTGCCCCTGCATCGTGACGGCGACCCGGAGCTGCTCTTCTCAGGAGTGGCTCCGGCACCATCAACGACGCGCTTTGCGCGAAAACATCACCTCAATGTGGAGCGCACCGGATGACGAAACTGACGCCCACTTCGACGGAACACCGCCGCCAGGCCTCCGAACTTGGCCGTCAAATGGAACGGGCCGAGACCGATACCGAACGCCTGCATTTGGCCAACGAAGCCATGCGACTGCTCGAAATGGCCAAGCTGGACGAAGTTTTGGCGCAGCAGGCATCGTCCTTTCGGGCTTTCTGAGCGGCTTTTCCCTGGAACGGCTCGTCATCGACGGGCTGCCGCGTCGGCCAACCAAATAGCCGCTCATTCCGTCCGATGGTGAGGCTATCCCGCCCACTTGCTCTCCCCACCATCCTGTGTTTGCTAGGTGCCAACGAAACTCAGGGAAGAAACAAAATGGCACAGATGATCCGCCAATCGCTGGTCAAGTTCGACGCTCCGCTCTGCGAAACCATCATCGACACGCCGAAGCCGCAAGGCCGCGAAGTGCTGGTGCGCATCGAGCGCTGCGGTCTCTGCCATTCCGACCTGCATATCCAGGACGGCTGGGCTGATCTGGGCAATGGCCAGAAGCTCGACACCACCCGCGGCATGACCCTGCCCTTCACCCTCGGCCACGAGATCGCAGGCATCGTCGATGAAGTTGGCCCGGACGGCGACACCTCGCTGGTCGGCAAGAAGAAGGCCGTCTTCCCCTGGATCGGCTGCGGCAAGTGCCGTGACTGTCTCGCCGGCGACGAAAACCTGTGCGCCCGCAACCGCTTTCTCGGCGTCTCCCTCGATGGCGGCTTTGCCACCCACGTGCTGGTGCCCGACGAAAAGTATCTACTCGATTACGATCCGCTGCCGACCAATGTCGCGGCGACCCTGATGTGCTCGGGCATCACCGCCTATGGCGCGCTGAAGCGTCTGGTCGATCGTCCGCGCCAGCGCAATCTGCTGCTGGTGGGTCTTGGCGGCGTCGGCATGGCCGGCCTCTCGCTGGCGCAGGCGATGTTCAAGCAGCCGATCTCGGTGGCCGATCTCAATCCGGCCGCGCGCGAGGCCGCGCTGAAGAACGGCGCCGCCTTCGCCTATGACCCCGCCGAGCCCGATGTGGCCAAGCGCATGGTCAAGGAGAATGATGGCGGCTTCGACGGCGTCATCGATTTTGCCGGCAATGACAAGTCCATGAATTTTGCCGTCGCCACCGTCGCCCGCGGCGGCAAGGTGGTGGTGTCCGGCCTGATGGGCGGCAACTTCAGCCTGCCCATGGTGCAGTGGATCTACAAGCGCATGACCGTGGAAGGCTTTATGGTCGGCACGCTGGAAGAGGCCAAGGAATTGATGGCCCTCGCCCGCGCGGGCAAGGTGAAGCCGACGCCCATGAAGGAAGAGCCGATGGGCGATGCCCAGAAATGGATCGACCAACTCCGCGCCGGCAAGGTGGTCGGGCGGATTATGTTGGCGAACTGAGACTGCGCATCCAGCCAATTGCGATTCACGCCGTCCCGGCTACCATGATCCCCATTGCAAGGTGGGGATCATGGACCATTTTGTCCGTTACGCGCGTTTCCTCGCGCTGATACTTGTCGCACTGCTTACGACCATCGGCATCGCCCGTGCCGAGAAGCGCATTGCGTTGATCGTCGGCAACGCCGCATATCGCAGTATTACACCGCTCGATAACCCGAAGAACGACGCCAAGCTGATGGCGCAGACGCTGACCGCACTCGGCTTCACGCTGGTCGGCGGTGGCGCGCAACTCGATCTCGACAAGGCTTCGCTCGACATCGCTGTGCAGAACTTTGGCCGTCAGGTGCAAGGCGCCGATGTCGCGCTGTTCTATTATGCCGGCCATGGCGTGCAGGTCGCGGGCTCCAACTATCTCGTGCCGGTCAGCGCCAATCCGACGCGCGAGGCCGATGTCGATTTCCAGATGGTCGATGTCAATCTCGTGCTGCGGCAGATGCAGGGCGCCGGCACGCGTCTCAACATGGTCATCCTCGACGCCTGTCGAAACAATCCGTTTGGCTCCCGCGGGCTTCGCGCGGCGGAAGGCGGTCTCGCGCAGATGCGCGCGCCGGAAGGCACGCTGATCTCCTATGCCACACAGCCCGGCTCGGTGGCGCAGGACGGCGTCGATGGCAACAGCCCTTATACGAAAGCCCTGGCAACAACGGTGCGTCAGGCCGGGCTCGATATCTTCCAGACCTTCAATCAGGTCGGCCTCGCGGTGAAGCGCTCCACCGGCGGCGCGCAGCAGCCTTGGGTGTCGTCGTCGCCGATCGACGGCAATTTTTATTTCGTGGCGCCTGCTCCCGCCGTGCCGCTGGTGGTGCCGGACAAGCCGACACAGGAAGCGCGGCTGTCCGATGCGCCACGCATCGACTTCGACAAGCTGACGATCACGGACCCGGTCAAACTCTCCGAGATCAGCGATCGCCTCTACGAGCTCAACTTCGATCCGGAGCCGTTGAACAGCAAGAACGGCATCGCTGTCGCCATCCGCGACTTCCAGCTCAAAGGCGGCCTGCCGCCCACCGGCGAAGCCACCGAAGGCCTGCTGCAGCGGCTGCGCAGCGTTCAGGATGTCAAGCCGTGGGGGGCGCTTGTCTTCGACGCGAAAGACAAGAAGTGGGGCATGTCGTGGGACCAGCCCTCGCGCAAATCAGCCGTCGGCAAAGCCCGCGCGCAATGCGGCGCGGCGGCCTGCCCGCTTGAGCTGTCGTTCTACGGATCGAATTGCGGGGCCTTTGCATCGCTCGGCGGCAACTGGTCGCTGGTGGCGCGCAGCACGCTCGCGCAGGCGCGCGACGCGGCCATCGATCAGTGCAGCAAGACCGGAAAGTCGTGTTCTATCGTCGGCGCCATTTGCGCCAATTCAGCCAAGGGCCCCGACGCGAAACTGTAACTTCATTTGAAAGCTGATTGCGATGTCTGTTCGATCCGGATTGATGATTTGCGGAGCTGCACTGCTTCTCTCGGCCAGCCCGGTTTTCGCGCAAGGTGCCACTGGCGGCAGCCTTGGCAACGACAACAAGACGCTGTCGGGCTCGTCCGCCGAGCCACGCGCGGCGAAGCCTGCGGCCCGCGAGCGCTCCGAGCGCCCTGCGCCGCGGCGTCAGACCGCCACGCGCAGCCGCAATGAAGGCGGCGGCGGTGGAGGTTTCGATGGTGTCTGGTCGATCTCGAGCGCCGGCACGTCCGGCTGTTCCGACACGTTGACGGAGCAGTTCACCGTATCGAATGGGCGGATGACCGGCGGCAGCGGTGGCGGCAGCGCCACGGTGAGCGCGAATGGCAGCGTACGCGGCGCCGGAAACTATAGCGGCATCGGTGTCACCAGCCAGGGCCGCCTGTCCGGCCGCACCGGTTCGGGCACCTTCCAGCGATCCGACGGTTGTTCGGGCCGCTGGGTCGCCAGCAAGCAGTGAGCGGCCATGATACGCGCCATGAAATTCATCCTCCCGTGCCTGCTCATCGCTGCATTCGGCATCAGCAATGCCTGGAGCCAGGGCGCCACTGGCGGCAGTCTCGGTAATGACAACAAGTCGCTGTCGGGCTCATCGTCCGAGCCACGTGCCGCAAAGCCGGCGCGCCGCGAGCGATCCGAGCCGCGCGCTGCTCCGGCGCGGCGAAACTCCGGTGGAGATGGCGGCGGCAGCGCTGCCCGGTTCGACGGGACCTGGGCGATCCTTTTCGTCGGCAAAACGGGAGCCTGCGCGGGCAAGACCACCAGCGACATCCTGACAATTTCCGGCGGCAGGGTCGGCAAAGGCGGCAGCATCAGCCCAAGCGGCGTGTTGCAAGCCTCAGGCGGAACCGACGGTGTCAGCGCGATCCTGACCGGCCGCCTGTCCGGCAACAGCGGCAGCGGCTCGATGCAAGCATCGAATGGCTGCACCTTGCGCTGGACGGCAAGCAGGCAGTGAGTAGACGTGGCCGTAGGATGGGTTGAGCGCCGCGAAAACCCATCGGCTGAACGATGCGGCGGGCTCCGCTGATGGGTTGTCGCTCCGGCGCTTCGCGCCTGCGCTCAACCCATCCTACGCGCAGTGTTACAGCTGCTGGCGCAGCTTCTGCACAAACGCCACCATGCCGACCTGACGCTTGAGCTTGAGCAGCTCTGCGCGCAGGATCGACTTCACCGCTTCAAAGGCGATGCCGATATTGTCGTTCACCACGACATAGTCATAGGCGTCGAAATGGCTCATTTCGTCGCCGGCTTTCTTCATGCGCCCGCGGATGACTTCTTCGCTATCCTGCGCGCGCGTATGCAGCCGTTGCTCCAGCGCCTGCACCGAGGGCGGCAGGATGAAAACCGAAACCACATCGCTCGGCGCCCGCGAATTCAGCTGCTGCGCGCCCTGCCAGTCGATGTCGAACAGCACATTGTGGCCGCTGGCGAGGGCATGCTCCACCGGGGCTTTCGGTGTGCCGTAGCAATTGTCAAAGACCTTGGCCCATTCAAGCAATTCGTCATTGGCGACCATCTGGTCGAACTTCGCCTGATCGACGAAGTAATAGTCCTTGCCGTCCACCTCGCCCGGCCGCGGCGCGCGCGTGGTCACCGAGACCGACATGCGCAAGTCTGCGATCTCCTCGATCAGCATGCGCGTCAGCGTGGTCTTGCCGGCGCCGGAAGGTGACGACAGCACGAACATCAGGCCGCGGCGTTCGACGCCCTCGAAGCTCGACATGATCACTCCAGATTCTGAACCTGTTCGCGGAATTGCTCCACGACGTTCTTCATTTCGAGGCCGGTGCTGGTCAGTTCGAGATCGCCCGACTTGGAGCAGCAGGTGTTCACTTCGCGGTTGAATTCCTGCGACAGGAAGTCGAGCCGGCGACCGACCGGGCCACCTTTCTTGATCATCTCGCGCGCCTGCGAAATATGCGAGGCGATGCGATCGAGCTCTTCGCGGATGTCCGCCTTGGTCGCGATCATCAGCGCTTCCTGCGACAGGCGATCCTGATCGAAGCGGTCGGACGCATCGAGCTGCGTCGCGATCTGTTCGGCGATGCGCGCGCGGATGGCTTCCGGCTTGCGGCCCGGAGCAGCTTCGGCCTTCTTCGACAGTTCTTCAATCTCGTTGAGACGCTGCGAAAGGATATCGCCGAGGGTCTTGCCCTCGCGCTTGCGCATATCGACAAGCGCGGTCAGCGCTTCCTCGAATGCAGCGGCGACAGCGGTCTTGGCAACCGCCTCCTCGGCCTCATCAGCCTCAGGCTCGACCATCTCGATCACGCCCTTGATATTCATCAGGCCATCGATGCTCGGCGCCACCGCGTCGATCTTGCTCGACATTTCGGCAGCGATCTTCAGCACGGCATTCAGCACGTCTTCATTGATGCGCACCGCGGCTTCGGCATTGGCGCGCTTCACGGTGAGGTTCGCATAGACGGTGCCGCGCGACAGCACTTCAGTCGCGCGCTTGCGGGCGGTGGCTTCCACCTCGTCAAAGCCCTGCGGCATGCGCAGGCGCAGATCAAAACCCTTGGCGTTGACCGACTTCAATTCCCATTCGAACGTATAGGGGCCGCTGGTGCCGTGGCTCCGTGCAAAGCCGGTCATGCTCGACAACACCATCGCGTAACGCTCCAAAAGATCGACAAGGATTCGCGGATGCGCGAACCGAAACAAGGATAGGCCCTTTCAGGCCGGACGGGAAATCAGCGCGGTTGAACGCGTCTTGTTATTGCGCGACCGGCGCGCCGCTGGGCGCCGCTGCGCCCTGGCGAGCCGGCGGAGTGCGCGGACGCTGCTGCTGCTTGGCAGGGGCCTGACGCGGCGTGGTGGCGCCGGTGGCCGCGTTGCCATCACCGGGATTGGCCAGCGGCGATGCCGGCGGCTGATCTTCGGCGGGCTCCACCGTATCGTTCTGCGCAGCCTTCTCGATCGCACGCAACTTGGCGACGTTCCTCTGGTGCGCGTCATAGGTTTCGGTGAAAGTGTGCGCACCGGTGCCGTCGGCGACAAAGAACAGGTCACGCGTACGCGCCGGATTGGCAGTCGCTTCGAGCGATGCTTTGCCGGGATTCGCAATCGGCCCCGGTGGCAGGCCTTCGACCACATAGGTGTTGTAGGGCGATGGCTGCTGGATTTCGCTGCGCTTGATCGGGCGACCGAGCGTTCCCTTGCCGCCAACGAGACCGTAGATGATGGTCGGGTCGGACTGCAGCTTCATCTTGCGCTGCAGGCGATTGGCGAACACCGCGGCGACGCGGCTGCGCTCGTCGGCACGACCGGTTTCCTTCTCGACGATCGATGCGAGTGTCACCAGCTGTTCCGGCGTCTTGACCTGCACGTCAGCGCTGCGGCGCTCCCAAACTTCGGCCAGCACGCGCTTCTGTTCGCGCTGCATGCGCTGGATCACCTGCTCGCGCGGGGTGCCGCGCGGGAATTTATAGGTCTCCGGCAGCAGCGTGCCTTCGCGCGGCATCTCGCGGATCGAGCCGGTGAAGATGTCGTTCTCCGAGAGGCGCGCCACGATCTGCTCGGAGGTCAGGCCTTCCGGGATCGTCACCGAATGCTGCACCACCTTGCCATCGACGATGGTACCGATGACGTCGCGCAGATTGGCATTCTTCTGGAACAGATATTCGCCGGGCTTGAGATCCTGCGCGGCCTTCAGGGCGAACACGGCACCGAGGAACACCCAGCGATTGGCGTCGATCACGCCCTCGCGCTGCAGCACTTCGGCGATGTCGCCTTTGCCGGCGCGGGCGGGAATATTGACGACCTTGTCGTCCTGCAGCGGGCCCGGCGATTCCAGTGCCTGCTTGCCATAAACATAGACGCCGCCGGTGGCGAGCATCACGAGGATCACAAAGGTAATGACGGCATTGCCGAACACGACGAGTGGGCTGCGCGCCACATCGGACCGCCTCGGCGGCGGCGGAACCTGTTCGGGCTCCAGCGCAGCGCGCGGGCTTCGGGGCGAAATGGGCGGCCGCTCACTCATCAATGCTACCTAGAGTCCATTCGTGACGGGATCGAATCCATGATCGAATCCGAGCATCATCAATAACATACGCCCACAGCAGCAATCAGTGCGGATTGCGGCGAAACGGTGGAAGACCTCTACACGACTAGACGCGCTTGAGGATCACCGACGCATTAGTCCCGCCAAAACCGAAAGAGTTCGACAAAGCGACATTGATCTCCTTTGGCCGCGACTTGTGCGGCACGAGGTCGATCGCGGTCTCCACTGACGGATTGTCGAGATTGATGGTCGGCGGCACCACATTGTCGCGGATCGCGAGGATGCTGAAAATCGCCTCGATGGCGCCCGCCGCCCCCAGCAGATGGCCGGTGGACGACTTCGTGGACGACATCGCGACCTTCGAAGCGGCGTTGCCGAGCAGGCGCTGCACGGCGCCGAGCTCGATCTCGTCGCCGAGCGGCGTCGAGGTGCCGTGGGCGTTGATGTAATCGAGATCCGACGCGGTCAGGCCGGCGCGCTTCAGGGCGGCGCTCATGCTGCGGAAGCCACCATCGCCATCGGGCGACGGCGAAGTGATGTGATAGGCATCGCCCGACAGGCCGTAGCCGACGACTTCGGCATACATCTTGGCGCCGCGCGCCTTGGCGTGCTCGTATTCTTCCAGGATGACGACGCCGGCGCCCTCACCCATGACGAAACCGTCACGGTCCTTGTCATAGGGACGCGATGCCTTTTCAGGCGTGTCGTTGAAACCGGTGGACAGCGCGCGCGCGGCGGCGAAGCCGGCCATGGCGATGCGGCTGACCGGCGATTCCGTGCCGCCGGCGACCATCACTTCGGCATCGCCGAGCGCGATCAGGCGCGCTGCGTCACCGATCGCATGGGCGCCGGTGGAACATGCCGTGACCACGGAATGATTGGGGCCCTTGAGGCCGTGTTCGATGGAAACATACCCCGACGCCAGATTGATCAGGCGGCCAGGAATGAAGAATGGCGACACTTTTCGCGGGCCGCGCTCCTTCAGGACGATCGCCGTTTCGGCAATGCCGGTGAGACCGCCGATACCGGAGCCGATCAGAACGCCGGTGGCGCATTGATCTTCATGCTCGGTCGGATGCCAGTTGGCATCGTCCAGCGCCTGCTTGGCCGCGCACATGGCGAAGATGATGAAATCGTCGACCTTGCGCTGGTCCTTCGGCTCCATCCACTGGTCGGGATTGAACGTATTGTTGGTGCCGTCGCCGCGCGGAATCATGCAGGCGATCTGCGCCGGGAGATCGGCGACTTCGAACGTGTCGATGCGTTTGGCGCCGCTTTCTCCATTGAGAATGCGCTTCCAGGTCGGCTCGACGCCGCAGGCTAATGGCGACACCATGCCCAGGCCCGTGACGACTACCCGCCTCATCTGCATCTCCACAACTTCCTTCAAAGCTCACTCTTGGGCATGATCTGATCCGAAAACCGGCATCCACTTTTCGGGATCATGCGCCTGCGCCTAACAGCAAGAAGCCGGTGGATCGCGGTGATCGCGATCCGCCCGGCTCCAGACGTGTCACGCGAAGAGATTAGCTCTTGGCATTCTTTTCGAGGAACTTGGTCGCGTCGCCGACGGTCAGGATCGTCTCGGCGGCGTCGTCCGGAATCTCGCAGCCGAACTCTTCTTCGAACGCCATCACCAGCTCGACGGTGTCGAGGCTGTCAGCGCCGAGATCATCGATGAAGCTCGCGGTATCGATCACCTTCTCGGGTTCGACACCAAGGTGTTCGACCACGATCTTCTTCACTCGCTCGCCAATCTCGCTCATATCAACCTCGTGCTTGTTACATAGGCTCGTCCGCAGACGATACGAGCCATCCTGGAGCGTTAAACTCGTTAAACCCTAGCGCTTGCGCGCATTGTGGAATGACCCCGCCGTCCCCGTCGGAGCCTCGCGAAAAACGGTAGGCTCGGCCCCGCCAATATACAGGGTTTCAGCATCCTGCAATGGCCTTCTTTACCCCACCGTTGGACGCTCGATTAGCACACATCATATGGCATTGCCACACACTGCAACCGCCGTCCAAAGCTCAATTGAATCACAGCGTTGCGGGAACCCGCACGCTTAGATCATGGCCATCCCGCCATTCACGTGAATGGTCTGTCCGGTGACATAGGCGGCCTCGTTGGAGGCGAGATAAACCGCCGCAGCAGCGATGTCCTCGGGCGAACCGAGACGGCCTGCCGGCACCTTGGTGAGAATCGTTTCGCGCTGCTTGTCGTTCAGCACATCGGTCATCGGGGTGGCGATGAAACCGGGTGCGATGCAGTTGGCGGTGACGCCGCGCTTGGCATATTCGGCGCCCAGCGTCTTCATCATGCCAATCAGGCCGGCCTTGGCAGCCGTATAATTCCCCTGCCCGGGATTTCCGGTGACGCCGACCACCGAGGTGATTGCGATGATGCGGCCGAAACGCTTGCGCATCATCAGCTTGGTGGCAGCGCGGGCGAGACGGAAGGTCGATGTCAGATTGACATTGATGACATTGTCCCAGTCCTCGTCGCGCAGCTGCACGAACAGATTGTCACGGGTAATGCCCGCATTGGCGACCAGGATATCGAGCTGGCCCATGGCCTTCTCGGCCGACGGCACCAACTCTTCGACTTCGGCCGAATCCGACAGATTGCA
>CALRZK010000025.1:0-11911 GCA_943372615.1 Bradyrhizobium ivorense
ATCGACCTTGTCGAGGTCCTTGAAGGTGACGCCATCGATATCGGTGAGTTCGCCGCCGATGACCAGATGAAGCAGTTGCTGTTGTGTGTCCGACATAGGCTCTTCCTGCAGCGGCCGGCTGCCATCAGTTTCCAGAAATGAGGTGGTGCGGCTGGTTACGCCCGGTTGATCCGGAACTGCTCAACGATATGGGCATGACGATCGGCCCCCGCTGCTACCAGCAACCCGTGCGTGACTTCCCGACGATTATACAGAATGGGATCGCCCGAAAGCTCACTCATTCTACCATTCGCTTCATGCACGATCAAATCCGCGGCCGCCAGATCCCAGTCCTTGCTCTGCCCGCCGGCAAAGCCGGCATCGAGCCGGCCATTGGCGATCCAGCACAACCGCAGCGCTAGCGACCCGATTCGCGGATGCAGCACCAGCTCCTCCGGATGCGGCAAACGCTCCACCAGAGGTTTGGGGCCGGCAATCCGCGTGAAATCGAGATCGGTGCCAGCGGTCGCCTGCACCGGCCGACCGTTGCAGGTGGTGCCCTGCCCGCGTCTGGCCAGGAAAAATTCATCTGTGGACGGCGCATAGACCGCGGCCATGATCGGCCGGTGATCCTCCACCAGTGCGACACAAACGCACCAGTCCTCGCGGCCGGCGAGATAGCTGCGGGTGCCGTCGATGGGGTCGATGATCCAGGTCAGTTGCTTGCCGAGCCGGGCATCGCCGTCGAGGCTCTCTTCCGACAGCCAGCCATAATCCGGCGTGGCGCTGCGGAGCCGTTGCTCGATCAGGTCATTGACCGCGATATCGGCTTCCGAGACCGGCGACGATTCGCCCTTGATCCATTTTCGCAGTTCGGTGCGAAACATCGACAGAGCAAGCGCGCCAGCCTCGCGCACGGTCTGCTCCATCAGCGCGAAGTCGCGCGCCAATTGTCTGGATTGATCAGCGTCCGGCAATCGTCAGCCCCTCGACACGCACGGTCGGCGCGTTGACGCCGTATTTGAACGAGAGATCGTTCGCTGGCGTCAGCGACTTGAACATCTCGAACAGATGGCCGGCGATGGTGATTTCGCTCACCGCATAAGTGAGCTTGCCGTTCTCGATCCAGAACCCACCCGCGCCGCGGCTGTAGTCGCCGGTGACGCCATTGACGCCGGAACCGATGAGATCGGTGACGTAGAAGCCTTCCTTGATGTCGGCGATCAGATCCTCGGGCGACACATCGCCCGCTTCCATATGCAGATTATAGGCGCCGGGCGACGGCGAGGACGACACGCCGCGATGGGCATGGCCCGTGGTCTGCAGTCCCAGCTCGCGCGCGGTGGCGCAATCCAGCAGCCAGGTGGTCAGCACGCCGTTATCGATCA
This sequence comes from Bradyrhizobium ivorense, assembly GCA_943372615.1. GTDB lineage: Bacteria > Pseudomonadota > Alphaproteobacteria > Rhizobiales > Xanthobacteraceae > Tardiphaga > Tardiphaga ivorense_A. The sequence continues at coordinate 1,368 of CALRZK010000025.1, forward strand.
GGGCCCGCTTCACCGTAGCAACGCCCTCAGCATCGAACGCCTGCGAGCGCAGGCCGCGCACGCGCAGGGGATCATCGATGATGCGGATATTGCTGTTGAACAGCTGCTTGCCGAGACTGTCCTTCAGGAAGGTCGTCTTGCGCGCGACGGACGCGCCGTTGGCCGCACCGATCACATGGCCGACCAGCGAATTCGATACGCGCGGATCATAGACCACGGGCACTTTGCAAGTCGCGACCTTCCGCGGATTGGCGCGCGCCACCGTGCGCGCGCCGGCGAGCTTGCCGACAGCGGCCGGCGCCTCCAGATCGGACGCATGCAGCGCCGAGGTGAACGCGTAATCGCGCTCCATCTTGGTGCCGTCGCCGACAATGGCGGTCATCGACACGCCGTGGCTGGAGCGCAGATAGGAGCCATGAAAGCCGGTCGATGTCACCAGCACCATGCCGCCGATGCCCGTCGAGGCCGATGCCCCACCGGACTTGGTGACGCCCGCCACCGCCAGCGCCGCTTCTTCGGCTTCGATCGCGCGACGTTCGAGTTCACTCACCGACGGCACGACGGGATCAAGCACATCGAGATTCGGAAAATTCTTAGCCAGCAATGCGGGATCGGCGAGCCCGACATATTTGTCATCCGGCGCCACGCGCGCCATCGCCACCGCACGCTCGGCCAACTGCGCGGCATTGTCGCCCGACATGTCATTGGTGGAGATCACCGCCTGACGCTGCCCGACAAACACGCGCAACCCGACATCGTCGCCCTCGGATCGCTCCGAAGCTTCCACCTTGCCGTCACGCACCTCGACGCCATGGGAGACACCGCGCACCGCCACCGCATCGGCGGCATCCGCGCCCGCGCGCTTGGCCGCCTCGACGAGGCGCTGCGCCAGATTGGACAATGCGGATTGGTCGAGCAGGTCGGAATTGTCGGTCTGGGCGGACGTCGCGTTTGGTGAAGAGATCACAAACAAAATCCCTGAATTTGAAGCGGTCGGGGCGGCTTTGGCGAAGCTCTACAGATGTGCCCGTTTTGCAGGGATTTCAAGCATTTGCCGCGCGGGATGGGTCGATTTTTCGCCCCCGCGGCAAGGAAACGTCAAGCATGCCGGTTTGGCTTTCATCAAGCATGCGATTGAGGTCGGATTCTCTTAACCAGCCTTTTTAAGCGAATCCGGGACCCGCTCTGGCAAGGTCTCCCCATCGACCGGACGCATAAGTTCGGCGGGGAGATAAAAAGCCGTGGGGCATCAAACAGCAACCGGGGCTTCGGCCTCACCATCGACCTTGGGATCGAGCAGCGCCGTGCGGCTCGATCCCCATTCACTGCCGCTTCGCTTCGAAGCACATGACAACCGCGCCGACGGCAGCGTCCGGCGTGTCGAACTACATCGCGAGCGTGTCGTCCTGCATCGTGCCGTCCATGGCATGCGCATGGCGATCAATGTGCGCGTCAGCGATTTCATGGGCGTCGCGCTGCGCGGGCTCGATGACGGCAAGATGCTGGTGCTGAAGCATCGCGATCCGTCATTGTCGATCCCGCTGCTCGTGAGCTCGGATATCGAGGAGATCGAGATGGCCTGGCCGATGTGGAGCGAAATCTTCGCCCTTCCGCAATTGCCGGAAGAGAAGCGGGTCGAGCCGGCACAGCGCCGCCGTCGCCGCAATGCCATTCGTGAGCGTCGTCCGCGTTTTCTGATGCGCCGCCGTGTGGGTGCGCTGCTGAACGAGGCGGGCAGCTACAAGGGCGAACGCGAGATTATTGCGAGGAACTGAGACCGTAGGCCGTAGGATGGGTTGAGCGAAGCGAAAACCCATCGGCCGAGCCTGCCGCATCGACGGAATGATGGGTTATCGCTACGGCGCTATCGCGCCTTCGCTCAACCCATCCTACGGCTCCGCGCATCACGGCAATCGCAACACCTTCCCCGGATTCATGATCCTCCCCGGATCAAACGCCAGCTTCAGCCGCCGCATGAGATCCATCTCAACCTCGGACGTGTAAAGCGGCAGGCGGTCGATATGCATGCGGCCGATGCCATGTTCGGCGCTGATGCTGCCGCCGCTGGCGACGCTTTCCTGATGCACGATCGTATTGGCCTCATGCGCCGCCGCCTCGCGCACCGCCGCGTCGCCGATCTCATACGGAAAGATCACGATCACATGCACATTGCCGTCGCCTACATGGCCGCAATGCGCCACCTGGGCTTTCGGCAGACTGCTCTCCAACCGCCGCGTCACGCGATCAAGAAACTCTGGTAGCGCCGAGACCGGCACCGAAGTGTCATTCGACACCGTAAAACCTTCACGCTTGTTGGATTCCGAAATCGTGTGCCGCAACGTCCAGATCCGCTCGGCCTTGGCCTGGTCGCTGGCGATGACGGCATCGAGAATGACGCCATTTTCCATCGCAGCACCCAGCGCAGTCTCCATGCTTTCGATCGCATTCCAGTCCGGCGAGCTATCTGCCAGCTCCACCAGCACATACCACGGCGCATCATCCGCCATCGGACTGCCGCTGGACATGCCGTGCCGAAGCACGATTTGCAGTTGGCTGCGCGACATCAGTTCGAAGGTCTCGACACGCCCACCGGTCACCCGCTGCAATTCGCGCAACAGCGCGATGGCCTGATCGACCCGTTCCAGCGCCACCATGGCCGTCGCCGACACCGCAAGCTTCGGATACAGCTTCAGCACCGCAGCCGTGACGATGCCGAGCGTTCCTTCCGCGCCGACGAACAGCTGCTTGAGATCGTAGCCGGTATTGTCCTTGCGCAGCGCCTTCAGCCCGTTCCAGATCCGGCCGTCGGGCAGCACGACTTCGAGCCCCAGCACCTGCTCGCGCATATTGCCGTAGCGCAGCACGCCGGTGCCGCCGGCATTTGTGGAAAGCAATCCACCAATCTCGCAGCTGCCGACGCTGCCGAGTAGCACCGGGAACTGCCGATCGCTTTCATCAGCCAGCGCGCGCATATCGGCAAGGATGCAGCCAGCCCCGACCGTCATCGCATTGTTGAGCAGATCGACCTGATGCACCTTGTTGAGCCGCGAGACATTGACGATCAGCCCCGCCACACCATCCGGCACGATGGCGCCGCCGGTGAGCCCGGTATTGCCGGCCTGCGGGACGATGGCGACGCCATGCTCATTGCATAGACGAACGACAGCAGACACTTCCTCCGTACTGCCTGGCAGCGCGACCGCCACGGCATCGCCGCGATAGCGCGCACGCCAATCCTGCTCGTAGGGTTCCGCATCCACGCCGGTGCGCACATATTTTTCGCCAATGATCTCCGCCAATGCGCGACAAAACGCAGCGCGATCAGATTCCAGAAGAGGCACGCGATAGTCCTTTCACGTCATTCAGCCTTGAGGCCAGCGGCCTGGATCACCGGCCCCCATTTCGCAATTTCGGCTTTCACCTGCGCCGCGAGTTCAGCCGGCGTCGACCCCACCGGCTCGCCGCTGAGTTCGATCAGCCGCTGCTTCACCTCCGGATCCACCGTCGCTTTGCGGAACTCGGCACTAAGGCGCTCGGTCATGGCCGGCGCCATGCCGGGCGGCGCGAAGATCGCATTCCACGTATAGGTCTCGTAGTCGGGCAGTCCCGACTCCGCCACCGTCGGAATATCGGGAAACGATGCTGCACGCTTCTTGGTCGTGACCGCCAGCGCCCGTGCCGTTCCTGACTTGATGAAAGGCGCAGCGCCGCTGAGCACGTCAAACAGGATCGGAATCTGTCCGCCGATCAGATCATTCATCGCCGGTGCGCCGCCGCGATAGGGGACGTGCTCCATCTTCACACCGGCCATGGACTTCAGCAATTCACCCGACAGATTTGGCGGCGTGCCGACACCGGATGAGCCATAGCTGTATTTGCCAGGCTCGGCCTTCAGCATCGCGATGAGCTCTTTGACATTGGTGGCCTTGGAAGACGTCGGGACCAGCAACACATTCGGCACCGTGACGATCATGGAGACCGCGGTGAAATCCGCGACGGGATCGTAAGGCGGCTGCTTGGCCATCAGCGGATTGATCGTGTGCGTCGAGATCGTGCCCATCAGCAGCGTCTGGCCGTCAGGCTTGGCCTTGGCCGTGCGCGTAGCACCGACCACACCACCCGCACCCGTGACGTTTTCGATGACGATGGTCTGGTTGATCTGCTCGGAAACCTTCTTCGCCACATGCCGGCTCACCACGTCGGTGGCGCCGCCCGCTGCAAAGGGCACGATCAGTGTGATCGGCCCTTTCGGCAGCCCTTCCTGTGCCCATCCGCTGCGAGAAGACAGCAACGCGGCTGCGCCCATGGCAGCCGCGCCAAAATGTCGACGTGTCATACGTGTCGTCATTGTTTCCATCCCTGATGTGTTTTGAAGGTCGGCATCGGTTGATCCGACGTCCGCTTATTCACAACCAAACAGGGTGCCGTAGCGCCCTGTCGCATTCGCTCAGATCGGTGCGTGGCCCAGCGCCGCACGAAAACGGTTTTTGACATAGACGCCATCGCGCGGCGGCAGCACGCGCGGCGGGTTTTCCGCTTTCACCTTGATGGTGGCGAGCCGCACCCCATCGCGCGAGGTGAGGCGCGCACGCAGATTCTCGACGCCGGCCATGTCGCGGATTTCCTTCGTCCAGCCGAAGCCACAGGATTGCGCGACCTTGTCGAGATGGACACCCATGCCGGCATGGCTCACTTGCATCCCGGTCTCGCCGAAATGCCCATTATCCAGCACAGCGATGGTGAGATTGGCCGGCCGCCGCGTGGCGATGGTTGCGAGCGCGCCCATGCCCATCAGCATTTCGCCGTCGCCGGTGACGACGAGGACCGAATGATCCGGCTTCGCCGTCGCGAGCCCGAGGCCCACCATCGCAGCGCTGCCCATGGCCGCCCAGAGATAGTAGTTGTTGTCGTGGTCGCCGGCCGCCATCACATCATAGGATGGCGAGCCAAGCCCGGTGACGACAAGTAGATCCTTGCGTCCCGTCAGCAGCGTCTTCACGACCTCGCGGCGATCGAGCGCGCCGCCTGCAGTCACTTCACCCAGTGCTTCTCTCCGATCAGGCGCTGTCCGAGCAGCAGGGCACAAGCCGAGTCGCCATTGAAGGCCATCGAGGCGGCACCGCGCAGCAGTGGCGCGACATCCTTCGGTTCATCGGCGCGCCAGGTGAGCACGCCCATCAGATTGAGCGCACGCTCGGTCGCCTGCCCCATCGGATTCTGCCAGCCATTGAATTCGGCCCAGTCGCCGCGCATGGTCACGACCATCAGCAGCGGAAACCGCGTGCAGGTCTGCAAGGCCAGTGTGTTGATGCAATTGCCGACGCCGCTGGACTGCATGAGCAGCGCCCCACGCTCGCCGCCGAGCCAGGCGCCGGCGAGATAGCCGATGCCTTCCTCTTCCGTGGTCAGCACAACAGAATTGATGCCATTGTCTTCATTGGCGAGGCGGATCGCCGTGGAATGTCCGGCATCCGGCACATAGACGATGTGCTTGACGTCCGCCGCCTTGAGAATATCGAACACATCCTGCCGCCAGGCCTGTCCCGGCCCCTCCCCCGCATCGCTCATCCAAGTCTCCGCTCGTTGACTACGCTGCGCTCATCGTAGCGTAGACGAACGGTTTCTCACCTGTCGATTTGTGTGACGAGCTATGTCGAGATTGTTATGCGCAGTGCAACAGAGCGCGGATTATCCCGCACGCAGGAATGCGTCGAGCAGCAGGCCCGCAAACAGCAACAGTCCGGCATCGCGGTTGGACTTGAACAGCCGCAGGCACAGCGCGGAATCCTTGATATCGATGCGCGTGATCTGCCAGGCGAGATGTCCGGCGAAGATGATCAGGCCGATCCATGCCGGCCAGCCTGCGCCAGCAAGTCGCAGTGCAACGCTGATCAGCGCCACGGCCAGGCCATAGAAGATAACCAGTGCCGTTTGCGTGCGTGCGCCAAACAGCAGCGCCGTCGACTTGATACCGATCAGCGCGTCGTCCTCGGTGTCCTGATGGGCGTAGATCGTGTCATAGGCGATCACCCAGCAGATCGATCCGGCATAAAGCAGCAATGCCGTGGCATCGATGCGGGCGAACACGACCGCAAAGCCCATCAGCGCGCCCCATGAGAAGGCGAGACCGAGCACCGACTGCGGCCAGTAAGTGATGCGCTTCATGAAAGGATAGGCCGCGACGATCGCCAGCGAGGCGGCGCCGGTGGCGATGGCAAAACTGTTGAACTGCAGTAGCACGACGAGGCCGATCAGCGCCTGCAGCACCAGCCAGGCCAGCGCCTTCTTCGCCGTCACCTGCCCGGCCGGAATCGGCCGCGAGCGGGTGCGCTCGACCTTGGCATCGAGATCGCGATCGGTGATGTCGTTCCAGGTGCAGCCGGCGCCGCGCATGACAAAGGCGCCGATGAAGAACAGCGCGATCATTTTTGGCAATTGATGGAGATCATGCGCCGCGCCCGAAGCCAGCGCCGCCGACCACCAGCATGGCATCAGCAGCAGCCACGATCCGATCGGACGATCGAACCGCGACAGCCTCAGATACGGACGCGTCCATAGCGGCGCCGCGCGATCGACCCAGTTGTTGGCGGTCGCGTCGGCAACGCGGGCAGCCGCGTCGCTCATCGGGTGAGAACGTTGCCGTTCAGCGTATCGAAGGTGGTGCCGCCGCTCTTGCGGGCAGTAGACGCGTCAGGCAGCGAGGCCGATGAGCCGAGCACATCGCTGAGCCGCGGTGCCGCCATCGGGCCACCACCACCGCCGCCGCCATTCCGCTGCTGCTGCGCCACCGAACAAACCTTCTGGCGCATGCCTTCGGTGTTCTTGTGGCCAGCCTGCATCTGCGCACCGACATTGTCAGGGATACCGCACTTGGTGGCGTTGGCCTTGATGTAGCTGAGCATCTTGACCTCGCTCTGCGAGAAGGCCGTGATCAGCTTACAGGCTTCGTCCGGCGGCGCACGGCGCTCGCTCGCGGCCTTGATGGCAGCGCCGCGCTTTTCGGCTTCCTGACGCAGCGGCAGGAAGCCCTTCATGCAGTCGTCGCCGCCGGGAGGACCGGCCTGCTGTTGCGGCGGGGCAAAGCCGCCACTGCTCAGCGGCGCAGCGCCACCCGAGGGAAATGCGCTGGGCGCTGCCGGTGCGCCGCCGACCGGCGGAAATGGCGATGCAGCGGCAGGCGCGCCGTTCACGGGTGGAAATGGCGACGAACTCGCAGGCGCGGCACTCTGGCCCGGCAGCGGCGCGGGGAACGCGCCCTGTGCATAGGCACCGGCCACTTGCACGGCGAAGGCGGCCACAGCGAGTGGCGCAATGAAACGACGGCTGATCACAGATTTTCCTCCGGCAGCATGTGCCCCGTAAACGGAGCAGAAGCTCTCCTGAATTCAGGCACTTCTACGATTCCTGCCACGCCTTAACAACCCACCAATAAACCGCTGATTTGGGCGGCAACGCGGCGCAAGGTCGCGATATCGCATGGTATTTCGTCGCATCTGCGCTAAATCACCGGCTCTGAACGGGACTTGAACCATGCCGCAATCCGACTTCCGCAGCCCTCGCCTCTATGTCGACGCAAGCCTTGCGACCGATGCGGCGATCGCCCTCGACCGCAGCCAGAGCAATTATCTCGGCAATGTTCTGCGCCTGAGTGCCGGCGATCCCGTGCTGGTCTTCAACGGCCGCGACGGCGAATGGCAGGCCGCGATCGCCGCCGGCAAGCGGGCCGATAAGCTCTTGGTCCTCAAGCAGATGCGGGTGCAGGACCGGTTGTCCGACATCACCTACGCCTTCGCCCCGCTGAAGCATGCACGGCTCGATTACATGGTGCAGAAGGCCATCGAGATGGGCGCCGCAAAACTGCAGCCGGTGGTGACGCGGCATACGCAGACAAGCCGGGTCAATACCGAGCGGATGCGGGCGAATGTGGTGGAAGCGGCCGAGCAGTGCGGGATTTTGAGCATTGCGGAAGTCGGCGAGCCATTGAATTTGCAGAAGTTTTTGGACCAGCGCGACGGCAAGCGGCTGCTGATTTTCTGCGATGAGGCGGCGGAAGTGGCTGATTCCATTGCAGCTTTGGCCGGCGCGCGGGAAGCGGCGGCAGGTGGAATCGACGTCATCATCGGCCCCGAGGGCGGCTTCGCAGAGGACGAAAGAACCTTGATGCTAAAGCAACCGACCATCCTCCGGTTAGCTTTGGGACCAAGGATCATGCGGGCCGACACCGCGGCGGTGGCGGCTTTGGCGGTGATTCAGGCTGTTCTGGGCGATTGGGCCCACGGGAACCGTTAAGTCACTTAGCCAAAGGTGGTCGAAACCGCGCACCCGCCGTGCTAAGGGGCTGCGATCACGGCCACCTCATTGGAATTGCTGGACTTCGAGATGACAAAACCCGCCGCCTGGACGGACACCCTGCTGACCTCGTTCGCCGAGGCAGGCTATGTCCATGCGTCGCCGGCGATTTTGCAGCCGGCGGAGCCGTTTCTCGACCTGTCCGGCGAAGACATCCGCAAGAGCTTGTATCTGACCACCGACCTGACCGGCGAGGAGTTGTGCCTGCGCCCGGATCTGACGATTCCGGTGGCGCGCGATTACCTTGCATCCAAAGCTGCCGGACAGCCGGCCGGATTCAGCTATCTCGGCCCGGTTTTCCGCTATCGTCATGGGACACCTAGCGAATTTCAGCAGGCGGGGATCGAATCCTTCGGTCGCACGGATCGCGCCGCTGCGGACGCTGAAATGCTGGTTCTGGCGCTGAATGCTGCGGCCGCGCTGGGGCAGCCTCGCGTCGACATCAAGACGGGCGATGTCGCGCTGTTCGCAGCCCTGATCGAGGCGCTCGACCTCTATCCGGTCTGGAAGCGCCGCCTGGTGAAAGATTTCAACCGCCAGGCGAACCTCGCCGAGGATCTCGACCGGCTCACCCTCGCCGAGTCGCCGGTCCGCAATGAGTATGAAGGCGTGCTCGCCGCCCTCGCCGGCTCCGATCGCAAGGCAGCACTGGCGCTGGTCACAGACCTGATGTCGATTGCCGGGGCCACCAATCTCGGCGGCCGCTCCGTTGCCGAAATCGCCGACCGCTTCCTTGAACAATCCACGCTCAAGGGTGGCGCGCTGCCGAAGGATGCGCTGGCTCTGATCAAGCGTTTCCTCGCCATATCGGGCACGCCGGATGAGTCCATCGCCGAGCTGCGCAAGCTCGCCAGCGATGCGAAGCTCGATCTGACGAACGCGATCGACGAATTCGAACAGCGCATCGGCTTCATGGCTGCGCGTGGCATCGATACGTCCACGATCAAATTCGCCACCGCCTTCGGCCGTGGCCTCGATTACTACACCGGCTTCGAATTCGAACTGCATGGCATCGACAACGGCATCGTGCCGCCGCTGGTCGCGGGTGGTCGCTATGACGGATTGCTGTCGCAGCTCGGTGCCCCGGCCCCTATTCCAGCCGTCGGCTTCTCGATCTGGATCGATGCGTTCTCCACTCGCGCGGGAGACGCGTCATGAGCAGCCCATTCGTCGTCGCCGTTCCTTCCAAGGGACGCTTGCAGGAACAGGCTGAAGCCTTCTTCAGCCGTGCCGGCCTGACACTGACCAAAGCCGGCGGCGTGCGCGATTATCGCGGCACGCTCGCGGGCCTCGACAATGTCGAGATCGCTTATCTCTCCGCCAGCGAAATCGCCGCCAATCTCGCGCGCGGCGCGGTGCATCTCGGCATCACCGGCGAGGATCTGTTGCGGGAAAACATTGTCGACACCGACAAGCGCGTGGCGCTGATCGAAGGCCTCGGCTTCGGCCGCGCCGATGTGGTCGTCGCCGTGCCGCAGGCCTGGATTGATGTGCGCACCATGGCCGATCTCGATGACGTCGCCACAGGCTTTCGCGAGCAGCACAATCGCCGCATGCGCGTCGCCACGAAATATATCAACCTCACTCGCGCTTATTTCGCAGCGCATGGCGTGATGGATTATCGCATCGTCGAAAGCGCCGGCGCCACCGAAGGCGCGCCGGCCACCGGCGCCGCCGAGCTGATCGTCGACATCACCACGACAGGCGCGACGCTCGCGGCCAATGGCCTGAAGGTGCTCGACGACGGCGTGATGTTGCGCAGCCAGGCCAATCTCGTTGCCTCACGCAGCGCCGACTGGTCGCCGCAGGCGCGTGAGACTGCGCGCGTCATCCTCGATCACATCGCGGCACGCGCCCGTGCCAGCAAATACAAGGAAGTGCGTACGCGCTTCGCCGGCTGCAATCAGGCGCTGCTCACCGAAGCGCATAACCCTATTGGCGGGGTGTCGCCGTTCGGCGGGCCGACCTCGTCGGGCATGGTGACGCTGCATTGCCCGCCGGCGCAGATCTATGCGCTCGGCAGCTTCTTGCGCGAGCATGGCGCGGATACGGTATCGGTTGCATCGCTGGATTATGTGCTGGATCGAGAGAATCCGCTGTTTGCGAAGCTTGAGGCGTTTTTGAAGTAAGGCTTCGGCAGGAGTGTCCCCTCCCCCGCTTGCGGGGGAGGGTCAGGGAGAGGGTGCTTCCACAAA
>CALRZK010000026.1:0-11860 GCA_943372615.1 Bradyrhizobium ivorense
CAAAGCGTGCTGGTGCAGGTCTAGAAACATTCCAGTCATATAGCATTCGAGAGAGACAACGCCAACAACACCCATGTCATCCCGGCGAACGCCGGGATGACACAACAAAAAAGCGCGGCTCGCGCCGCGCTTTTCCGAAATCACAAATCTGCGCGTGAGGCGCGAAATTACTCGGCGGCAGCCGCGACCTTGGCCTTGGCCGGGCGCTCGGTCTTCTTCTCGGTGATGCGGGCCGACTTGCCGCGCAGATCGCGCAGGTAATACAGCTTGGCGCGACGCACCTTGCCACGGCGCACGACCTTGATCGAGTCGATCATCGGGGAGAGCAGCGGGAACACGCGCTCGACACCCTCGCCATACGAAATCTTGCGCACGGTGAAGCTCTCATTGATGCCACCGCCGTTACGGCCGATGCAGACGCCTTCATAGGCCTGCACGCGGGAGCGCTCGCCTTCGACAACCTTCACGCTGACGATAACGGTGTCGCCCGGACCGAATTCCGGAATCGCCTTGGTTGCGGAAAGGCGATCGAACTGCTCTTTTTCGAGCGTCTGAATGATGTTCATCGAAAATCTCCATCAGCGGCGCGCCCAGACGTCGGCGCGGGCTGCGCTCGAAACTCTTACCCTGCCAATGCACGGATGTGGCGCTGCTCTACAGCAAAGCAAAGCCGTTGTCACCCGTCTGTGTCACTCGGACGTCGTGAATTTTGGCGATTTTCGCTTCTTGCCTGATTCCGGGGCTTTTGGACGCGCTGCCCACAGATCAGGCCGCCGTTTTTCGGTCAAAGCCTCGGATTCGGCGAGACGCCAGGCGGCAACCTTGGCGTGATCACCGGATAAAAGGATGTGCGGGATCGGCTGTCCCTCGAAAACCTGCGGGCGGGTATATTGCGGGTACTCGAGTAGGCCGTGGGAAAAACTCTCGTCGGAACCGGATTCGAGCTTGCCCATTACGCCCGGCAACAGCCGTACGCAGGCATCGATCAGGGTCAGGGCCGCGATCTCGCCTCCGGAAAGGACATAGTCGCCGATCGAGACCTCTTCGAGCTCGCGTCCGTCAATGACGCGTTGGTCAATGCCTTCGAAACGGCCGCAGACGATCAGCGGCCCCGGCCCGGCCGCCAGCTCCGCCACCCGCGCCTGGGTCAATGGCCGACCACGCGGGCTCATCATCAGCCTGGGGCGCTCCTGCGAAGCTTCGACGGCGTCGATCGCGGCAGCCAGCACATCGGCCCGCAGCACCATGCCCGGCCCGCCACCGGCCGGCGTATCATCGACGCTTCGATGCTTGTCGGTGGCCGAGGCGCGGATATCGCGCGCGTCCAGCGCCCACAGGCCGGAAGCCAGCGCACGGCCGGCGAGGCTGACTCCCAGCGGCCCCGGAAACATCTCGGGAAACAGCGTCAGCACGGTCGCGCGCCATGGTGTCGGTGAAGCAGTCATGGCTCTCCATCGCGCGTTGCGCGCGGGGCGTCAAACCCGGCGATAGCTGGCTCAGGCCGCTGAGATGTATTCACTGGTGTCAGCAGCGTCGAAAGCCGCGCGGGAGGCCTTGATCTCCGCAAAACTGCGCTCGGCCCAATCGATCAGGCTCGCCAATGGCGCCATCGCGGACAGACCGAGCGGCGACAGGCGGTATTCGACCGAAGGCGGCTTGGTCGGAAAGACGTGGCGCGTGATCAGCCCGTCGCGCTGCAGGTCGCGCAGGGACTGGGTGAGCATGCGTTTGGAGATATCCGGCACGGCGCGGTGCAGCTCGCTGAAACGGCGCGGCTTGGCGGCCAGCGCCACCAGCAGCAGCGAGGTCCATTTGTCGCCGATGCGGTCCAACACATTGCGAACCGGGCAAGCCTCGGCATCGAAACCCTGCGCCTGCCATTCATCGAAGCGGCTCGCCAGGGGCGCGTCATGGGGCATCGGGGGGCTCCTTTGGCTGGAGGGCGGTCACTTCCAGGTAACCTGGGGCGAAAAACCTGCCTCCTTACGGAAACGGAACGCGGTCTCTATTCAAGACCTACTGTCCATCAGAGACCATATAGGAGACCGCCATGTCGAACCACCGTATTCTTGTCACCGCCGCCGGCGGCCAGCTCGGCCGCCTCACCATCGATGCCCTGCTCGAACGCGTTCCGGCCAGTCAGATCGTCGCCGGCCTGCGCGATCCGGCCAAGGGCGCCGATCTCGCTGCCCGTGGCATCACCGTCGTCACGACCGATTACAGCAAGCCGGAGACGCTGGACGTCGCCCTCAAGGGCATCGACCGGGTGTTGCTGATTTCCTCGAACGAACTCGGCCACCGCGTGGCGCAGCATCGCAATGTGATCGACGCCGCCAACCGCGCCGGCGTGAAGTTGATCGCCTATACGAGCGTGTTGCGTGCCGACACGTCAAAACTCAGCGTGGCGCAGGAGCATCTACCGACGGAAGAGCTGATCCGCGCCTCGGGCGTGCCTTTCGTGCTGCTGCGCAATGGCTGGTACACGGAGAATTACACAGCTTCGATCCCCGCCGCGCTGGCGCATGATGCACTGGTGAGCAGCGCCAGGGATGGCCGCATCGCATCGGCTTCGCGCGAGGACTATGCCGCAGCGGCGGCGGCTGTGCTGGCGGAAGAAGATCATGCCGGCAAAGTCTATGAGCTGGCGGGCGACGAGGCCTTTACGCTGGATGATTTTGCGGCGGAGATCAGCAAGCAATCCGGCAAGACGATCCCTTATGTCCGGCTGCCGGAGGCCGAATTTAAGGCCATCATGCTCGGTGCGGGATTGCCGGAGGAGCTCGCGGAGCTGATCGCAACATCCAACACAGCCGCGGCAGATGGCGCGCTGTTCGATGACGGCCATGTGCTCAGCAAGCTGATCGGACGGACGACGACGCCATTCGCCACCACCGTGGCAGAAGCGCTGAAAGCCTAGTCGTCAGCCGCGGCGGGATCGTCGCCGACGATCTCGCCGGGCATCTCGATCACCACCTTGCCGCCTGCGATATCCACGGTCGGCACGACGGCATCCGTAAACGGCAGCAACAACGTTGGCCCCGACGGCGGTGCGATCTCGATGATGTCGCCGGCGCCGAAATCATGCATGGCGACGACACGGCCCATCGTTTCGCCAGCAGCATTCACTGCGGCAAGTCCGATCAGGTCGGCGTGGTAATATTCACCGTCTTCGGTGTCAGGCAGCGCGTCGCGCGCCACATAGAGCTCGACGCCATTGAGGCGGGCGGCTTCATCGCGGTCGGTGACGCCTTTCAGCGTCGCCACCAGATGGCCCTTGGCCTCACGGACATTGTCGATCTCGATGGTCCGCTTGCCGTCTTTCGTGGCAAGCGGGCCGTAGTCGAGCACGGCATATGGATCTTCCGTAAAAGTCCACAGCCGGACCTGACCGCGCACTCCGTGCGGCGCGCCGATGCGCGCGAGGCAGATGTGCGCGGTGGTCATGATGGCTTACTTGCCTTCGGCGGCCTTGCGCTCCTTGCGGGGCACTGCCTTCTCGGGATTGTTGCGGGCTTCGCGCTTGATGATGCCGGCAGCGTCGAGGAAGCGCGACACGCGGTCCGACGGCTGCGCGCCCTTGGCGAGCCAGGCCTTCACCTTCTCGAGGTCCAGCTTCAGGCGCAGCTCGTTGTCCTTGGCGAGCAGCGGGTTGAAGTAGCCGAGACGTTCGATGAAGCGGCCATCGCGCGGGAAGCGCGAGTCGGCAACGACGACGTGATAGACGGGACGCTTCTTGGTGCCTGCGCGGGCGAGGCGGATAACGACGGACATGTGTAGCTCCTAGATGTTCTTCGAATTTGAATTGAGGGTTCGCTATTTCTTTTTCCCGAAACCGGGAAAGCCGCCGAGACCCGGCAGCGTTGGTTTGCCCAGACCTGACAGGCCCGGGAAATCTTTCGGCAATGTGGGAGGCAAGGCACCCGGCCCCTGCGGCATCTTTTCGGCCATCGCCTTGACCTGCTCGGGCGACGGCATGGCGCCGCCGCCAAAGCCCATCGCCTGGGCGAGGCCGGCCATCGGGCCGCGCTTGCCGGAGCCCATGGCCTTCATCATGTCGGCCATGTTCCGGTGCATCTTCAGCACCTTGTTGACTTCCTCGACCTTGAGCCCGGCACCGGCAGCAATGCGCTTCTTGCGGCTGGCCTTGAGGATGTCCGGATTCTTGCGCTCCTGACGCGTCATCGAGTCGATAACGGCGATCTGGCGCTTCACCACGCGGTCGTCGAGACCGGCTGCGGCGATCTGGTTCTTCATCTTGGCGATGCCGGGCATCATGCCCATCAGGCCGGACAGACCGCCCATATTGGTCATCTGGATCAGCTGTTCGCGCATGTCGTTGAGGTCGAACTGACCTTTGCGCATGCGCTCCGCAGTGCGCGCAGCTTTTTCGGCGTCGATGCTGGCCGCAGCCTTCTCGACCAGCGAGACGACGTCGCCCATGCCGAGAATGCGGCCGGCGATGCGGCTCGGATGGAAATCTTCCAGCGCATCGGTCTTTTCACCGGTACCGATCAGCTTGATCGGCTTGCCGGTGACGGCGCGCATCGACAGCGCGGCGCCGCCGCGGCCGTCGCCGTCCACGCGGGTCAGCACGATGCCGGTGAGGCCGACGCGCTCATTGAAGGAGCGTGCGAGATTGACGGCGTCCTGGCCGGTCAGCGAGTCCGCGACCAGCAGCACTTCATGTGGATTGGCGGTCGACTTGATGGTCGCCGCTTCCTGCATCATGTCTTCGTCGAGCGTGGTGCGGCCGGCGGTGTCGAGCAGCACGACGTCGTAGCCGCCAAACTTGGCGGCCTCAATCGCGCGCTTGGCGATGTCGGCGGGCTTCTGGCCGGCGACGATCGGCAGCGTCGGCACGTCGAGATCGCGGCCGAGCACCGCGAGCTGCTCCATGGCGGCCGGACGATAGACGTCGAGCGAGGCCATCAGCACCTTGCGCTTGTCGCGCTGGGTGAGGCGGCGGGCCAGTTTTGCTGTCGTGGTGGTCTTACCGGAGCCCTGCAGGCCGACCATCATGATGGCGACGGGCGGAACCGCATTGAAATCGAGACCGCCCTCGCCGTCGTCGCCAAGCGTCTTGACCAGCTCGTCATGGACGATCTTGACGACCATCTGGCCAGGCTTGACCGACTTGACGATGGTGGCGCCGACCGCCTGTTCGCGGACGCGGTCGGTGAAGGAGCGGACGACTTCGAGCGCGACGTCGGCCTCGAGCAACGCCCGGCGCACTTCGCGCATCGCGGAATCGACATCGGCCTCCGACAGCGCACCGCGCCCGGTGAGCTTATCGAGAATTCCGCCAAGCCGTTCCGACAGATTGTCGAACATCGCGTACCGCTTCCCAATGCCATTGCGAGAATGGCGACGAACAAAACACTTTCGCGCCCGAGGGCGCATCGCGCTGTCGGGCGTTGACCTCCGGCCTCATGGACCGGTCGGCGGGTCGAAAAGAAGACTTTCCGAGAATGTGGGTCGGTTTAATGACGGGGAATGGCCGGGAAGTCAATCTCCGGGACGGGAACCAGAAGGTGTAAACGGGCCCCGAAGGTGTTATAATGCGTGTATCACGGGGTGAAGCGCCATGAAATATGTCAGCCTTGCAGATGCCCGAGCCAATATGGCCGCCTTGCTCGATGAGGTCGAGCGGGGGGAGACCGTCGCGATCAACCGGGAAGGCCGGTCCCTGAGCACAATCGAACAATGGGACGAGACGCGCCGCGAACAAGCGCGTCAAGCCATCCGGGAGCTGCGCGAGATGAGGAAAACCGGACCGCGCACCACGGTCGAGGAGATTCTCCAGTGGCGCGATGAAGGGCGACGCTACTGACATGCCATTCGTGCTGGATGCCTCCGTCACACTCGGCTGGTGCTTCCCGGACGAGCGGCAGGATTTGATCGCGATTGTCGAGGATCGGCTCGAAGGCGACGATCGGGCCTATGTGCCCTTGATCTGGTGGTTCGAAGTCCGCCAAGCGGCGCTGATGGGATTACGGCGCAAGCGCGTTCCGATTGAGCGCGTCCTCGATTTTCTCGCGAAGGTAAGAAGGACTGACATCGTCATTGCGACGCTGCCTGTTTCTAGCGCCGTCTTCGACCTCGCCCTCCGCCACAATCTCACTTTCTACGACGCCGCCTATCTCGAACTCGCTCAGCGCGAAAAACTCGCCCTCGCCACGCTCGATCACGCTTTGGTGCGTGCCGCCACTGGCGAGGGTGTGGCCCTGATCGCGGCGTGATACAGCGCCTATATGTCGATCTCCCGCCGCAAGCTCCTTGCCTCCATCGGCGCCGTCGCCGCCACGGCCGGCGCCTCCGCCTTCTGGATCTCCCGCATGCCCAACTATACCGGCCCGGTCTCCGATCATTTCGACGGCAAGGTCTTCTTCGATCCCGATGGCGTGCCACCGAAGTCGCTCGGCGAGGTGTTGCGCTGGCAGTTCGGCGGCGGACGCAAGCGGGAGGTCTGGCCGGACTGGGTGGAGAACGAATTCGCGGATACGCCGCCGGCCAAGGTCGAGAAAGGCGTGCGGTTGTCCTATGTCGGCCATGCCTCCTGGCTGATCCAGACGGCGGGGGTCAACATCCTGTTCGATCCGGTGTGGTCGGAGCGGGTGTCGCCATTCTCGTTCGCCGGGCCCAAGCGGCATTGCGCGCCGGGCGTCGCCTTCGAAAAACTGCCCAAGGTCGATGTCGTGCTGGTCTCGCATGGGCATTACGACCACCTCGACATTCCCACACTGTCGAAGCTGCAGGCGGCGTTCGGGCCGCGCGTGATCACGCCGCTCGGCAATGATATCACGATGACAAGCGGTGACAGTGCGATCAAAGCCGAGGCTTATGACTGGAAGGACCGCATCGAACTCGGCAATGGCCTTGCCGTGACGCTCGTGCCGACGCGGCACTGGACGGCGCGCGGGCTGTGGGATCGCAACCACTGCCTGTGGGCGAGCTTCGTGCTGGAGACGCCGGCGGGCAAGCTCTACATCGTCGGCGACAGCGGCTATGGCGACGGCGGCCATTTCCGCCGCGTGCACGAGGCGCATGGCGAAATCCGGCTCGCAATCCTGCCGATCGGGGCCTATGAGCCGCGCTGGTTCATGAAGGACCAACACATGAATCCGGAAGATGCCGTGAAGGCGCTGAAGGACTGCGGCGCGCAGCAGGCGCTGGCGAGCCATCACTCGACGTTCCAACTGACGGATGAAGCGATCGATGGACCGGTGAAAGGGCTGGCGGCAGCATGTGCTGCAGCGGAGATGCCGGAGGAGAAGTTCTTGGCGCTGAAGCCGGGGCAAGTGTTCGAGATTTAAACGCCGTCATTGCGAGCGAAGCGAAGCAATCCAGTCCTTGCTTTGCGCGGTCTGGATTGCTTCGTCGCTACGCTCCTCGCAATGACGGAGCGTTACTGCTTCGGCTTGATCTCCCAGCTCACGCTGACATTCACCCGCAGCACTTCCTCGCCCTGCGCCACCGGCGCCGAGGCGAAATCGGCCGCCGCCTTGCGCAGCATCATCGGCGCGGGCGGCGGATTGGCGCCGTCTTCGGAAATGCTGATCGGCGCGCCCAGCGTGACACCCGCGGCTTTCGCGTAAAGCTCGGCCTTGCGGCGTGCATCGGCCACGGCCTGATTGCGGGCATCGTCGAGCAGTTCGGACGCCTTGGTGACGACGAAATTGATGCCGCCGACTTCATTGGCGCCTGATGTCACCAGCGTGTCGATGGTGCCCGCCACCTTTGTCACGTCGCGCACGCGAATCGTCACGCGATTGCTGGCGCGATAGCCGGTGACGACATTCGGACCGCCATTCGGGCGCTGCTGCTGCGCATATTGCGGAAACAGCGACAGCCGCGACGTCTGCATATCCTTCTCGGCGATACCGGCGCCCTTCAGCGCAGCCAGCACTTTCGCCATCGCAGCGTTATTCGCGTCGGACGCCTCGCGCGCCGTCTTGGCGTCTGATGTCACGCCGCCGTCGACGAGGGCGAGATCCGGCGGCACCGAGACGGTGCCTTCACCGGAGACGGTGATCATGGGTGGGGTCGGTGCCTGCGCGAAGGCAGGCGTGGCGATGAGCGCAATGCCGAGAGCGGCAAGAGTCAGATGATTTTTCATGCTGGGTTTGTCGGAACCGTCCAAGGCTTCTTTATGGCCAGACTAGCGCCCGATTATTTCAGCGGGACGAATACGTTGATGACCAGCTTGTCCTCCGCCGTCTTCAGCGGATCGGTCATGTATTCCTCGATGAACGTGTCTTTCGCTTCCAGCTTCTTGTCGTCGAGGTGATTGGTGATCGCCTCATAGGTGTTGTCCATATTGTCGTAGGAGCCGCGATGGACGAATTTGAGCGCCTTGCCTTCCGGCGACTTGCCCATGCTCATCCCCTTCGGGAGATTCTTCAACTCCTGATCGACGGGCATTTCGGCGAAGAAGGTAAAGCCGGTGTCATCGGTGGACGTGTAGACGATCAGCGGATTGCCGGATGACTTGACCTTCTGCTTGTCGAGGAAGGTCGACAGCTGCTTGAACGCGTCCATCAGCGTGTCGAAAGCCGAGTCCCAGTTCGCCTTGCCGGTGAACATCAGCACCTGCTTAGGCGTCAGCGTGTTCTCCTCGCCGAACGGATCGGCGGTCTGGACCGGAGCCGGGGTGGCGGCCGTAGCCGGTGGAGCCGGCGTCGCAGGAGCGGCTGGCGTGGCAGGAGTTGCCGGCGCCTCGGCGGCCGCAGGCGGAGTGGCCGGAGCGGCTGGCGTCGCAGGATTGGCGGGGGTCGCCGGAGCAGCCGGGGTCGCCGTGGGAGCGGCCGGCGTGGGCGCCGTTTCGGCCGGCTTGGTGTCTGCAGGCTTCGTCTCGGCCGGCGGACTCGCAGGTGGCGACTGCGCCCAGCTTGCGGCGTTCAGCGACAGCGCGGCGGCCGATGTCAGCGCGGCAACAGTGGCGAAGCGGGACAAAGAGCGGAACATGCAGGGCGTCTCCAATGGCAGCCGGCGCGGCGATACATACCGATGGTAACATGCGTCGCCAATGGCCGCACTGGCCATTGAGGTACGTCTCGCCATATAAAGCGGGCAACATCAGGACAAGACATGAGCGCGCTGGCCAACCACTCCTTCGCCAAGATGAACGGCATCGGCAACGAGATCGTCGTGATCGACATGCGGGACACGCCCGCGCCGATCACCCCGGCCGATGCGCGCGCCGTGGCCGGCCCTGCCGGCATCGCCTATGACCAGCTGATGGTGTTGACCAAGCCGCGCCTGCCCGGCACCGAGGCTTTTGTCTCCATCTACAACAATGACGGCTCCGAAGCCGGTGCCTGCGGCAACGGCATGCGCTGCGTGGCGCGGCAGACTTTCCTCGGCAACGACAAGACCGGCCTCACTTTCGAGACCCGGGCCGGCCTGATCAATTGCTGGCGCGGGACCGATGGCGAGACCTTCACCGTCGACATGGGCATCCCGAAGTTCGGCTGGCAGGACATCCCGCTCGCCGAGGAGTTTCGCGATACCCGCGGCATCGAGCTGCAGATCGGCCCCATCGACGCGCCGATCCTGCATACGCCGTCGGTCGCCAGCATGGGCAATCCGCATGCGATCTTCTGGGTCGATGACATCCATGCCTACGACCTCGAACGTTTCGGGCCGCTTCTGGAAAATCACCCGATCTTCCCGGAACGCGCCAATATCACCCTCGCCCATATCGTGGATCGCGAGCATATCGTGATGCGGACCTGGGAGCGCGGCGCCGGCCTGACCAAGGCCTGCGGTACGGCCGCCTGTGCCACCGCCGTCTCGGCAGCACGCCTGCGTCGCACCGAACGCAAGGTCCACATGACGCTGCCCGGCGGCGAGCTCGTGATCGACTGGCGAGAGAGCGACGACCACGTGCTCATGACCGGCGGTGCGAGCTTCGAATATGAAGGCACGTTCGATCCCGCGCTGTTCGCGTCGGTGGCGTAAACGTACGTGTTGTAGGGTGCGCAAAGCGCAGCGTGCCCACCATCAAGTGTACGGACGGAGAAGGTGGGCACGCTTCGCTTTGCCCACCCTACAGGTTCAATCCAGCTTTTCGCCCGACGCGTATTCCTCGGCGCGCTGAAAGGCCGGGCGCGCGGCACAGCGATCGAGATAGCGGTCGAACGCCGGACGCGACGGCACCATCTTGAACAGGCGAATTGCGAAATTCAGGCCGGAGCCGATGGCGATATCGGCAGCCGAGAACTGCTCGCCGAGAATCCACGGGCCCTCTTCCAGCGCGGCTTCGAGCACATCGAACACGCGCTGCGAATCGCCCCAACCGGCAGCGACCGTGTTCATCTCGATCTTGGTGGCGATCTGCACGATCGCAGGCTCGATGCAGCTCGGGGCGAAGAACAGCCAGTAAAGATATTTGGCACGATGGGAATCGCCCAGCGGCGGGGCCAGTTTCGCTTCGGGATAGCGCTCGGCCACATAAGTGCAGATGGCCGCGGCTTCCGCCATGGTGGCGTCGCCATCCTGCAGCGCCGGCACCTTGCCCATCGGATTGACTTCGAGGAATTCCAGCGTGCGCTGCGAGCCCTTCTGAATGTCGATCAGCACGCGCTCATAGGGAACGCCGGTCTCTTCCATCAGCCACAGAGCAGTGAACGATCGCGAACGCGGCGACCAGTAGAGCTTCATCATCGGAGACCTCCCGTTTTGGAGGAGATAGTTCTGCGAGGATTCGGTGACGGGTGCAAGACGTCCCCGTTGTCGTCCCCGCGAAGGCGGGGATCCATACACGCTGGCGAACTGGTTAGAACTGGATGACCATAATTGTCTCGTTTTATCTTCAAACGTTGGAGGTTATGGGTCCCCGCCTTCGCGGGAACGACAAAACAAAAAGCCCCCGCGACATGATCGCGAGGGCTCATTGTTAGTCCGGCAATCGCCGCTTACTCGGCCGCCTGCAGCGTCTTCGGCTTGTCGGCGAGATCGAAGCGATCCGCGTTCATCACCTTGGTCCAGGCCTTGACGAAGTCCTTCACGAACTTCTCCTTGGCATCGCCCGAGCCATAGACTTCAGCGATGGCGCGCAGCTGTGCATGCGAGCCGAAGATCAGGTCGACGCGGGTCGCGGTCCATTTCACCGCATTGGTCTTGCGGTCGCGGCCTTCATAGGTGTTCTCGCCATTCGGCGCCCACACCGTGCCCATGTCGAGCAGGTTGATGAAGAAGTCGTTGGTCAGCGTGCCCGGCTTCGCCGTGAAGACGCCGTGCTTGCTGTCGCCAGCATTGGCGCCGAGGACGCGCAGGCCACCGACCAGCACCGTCATTTCGGGCGCGGTGAGCGTGAGCAGCTGCGCACGATCGACCAGCGCTTCTTCCAGCTTCATGAACTGCGTCTTCTTGCCGTTGACGTAGTTGCGGAAGCCATCAGCGCGCGGCTCGAGCGGAGCGAACGACTGCACGTCGGTCTGGTCCTGGGTCGCGTCGCCACGGCCCGGCAGGAACGGCACGGTCACCGAGACGCCCGCATCCTTTGCGGCCTTCTCGACAGCGGCCGAGCCGGCCAGCACGATCAGGTCGGCGAGCGAGATCTTGCCGCTCTCCTTCTGGATCGCTTCGAGCTTGGACAGCACCTTGCCGAGCTGCGCCGGCTGGTTGGCTTCCCAATCCTTCTGCGGAGCGAGACGGATGCGTGCGCCATTGGCGCCGCCGCGCTTGTCCGAACCGCGGAACGACGAGGCCGAGGCCCAGGCCGTGCTGATGAGTTCGGAGACCGACAGACCTGAAGCGAGAACCTTCGCCTTGAGATCGGCGATGCCCTTGTCGCCGAGGGCCGGCTTGTCATTGGCCGGGATGCGGTCCTGCCAGATCAGTTCTTCCTGCGGCACCT
>CALRZK010000027.1:0-11860 GCA_943372615.1 Bradyrhizobium ivorense
TATAAACGTAAATACATAAATGATGCCCCCGTCAAGCATTAACGTATTTACAAAAAAGGCGACCGATCGGCCCCCTGGGAAGCTGGCTTAGCCCCCGAGCTTCGCCTCCAACGCGGCGATCCGAGCCTTCAGCGCCTCATTCTCCTCACGGGCGAGTCGCGCCATGTCCTTCACGGCCTCGAATTCCTCACGCTTTACGAGATCGAGGTCGCGGAGGATCTTCTCGGCCTGGGTGCGGACAACCGTATCCACCTCACGCTTGACGCCCTGAGCGGCACCGGCGGCTTCGTTCATCAAGCGGCCGATCTCGTCGAATAACCGATTGTTGGTCTGGGTCATGGCAAGAACTCCGGTCGGATAAACTCAAGCGCCGCGTCACACGGCGCGGCGAACAATGGCGATCCCATCCATTTAGTTCAAGCCGCGCCCGGCTTCCACAGTCACAAACGCGAATATCCCTTAATTCGTCATGGCCTTGTGCTTTACTGCAATCATCGGGAGCCGTAAGCCCACGCCATGCCATTTCTCGCGATCCAATTCCCCAACTTCGATCCCGTTGCCGTTGCGATCGGCCCGATCGTCATTCGCTGGTACGCACTGGCCTATATCGTCGGCATCGTGCTCGGCTGGGTCTATGCGCGCGCGCTGATCAAGCGCGAGAAGCTGTGGGGCGGCCCGGCACCAGTGTCATTGATCCAGTTCGACGATTTCATCCTCTGGGTGACGCTCGGCATCATCATCGGTGGTCGCACCGGCGAGGTACTGTTCTGGAATTTTCCATATTACTCGGCGCATCCCTGGGAGATCTTCCAGCTCTGGAATGGCGGCATGTCGTTCCACGGCGGCTATCTCGGCTGTGCGGTGGCTGTGATCGCCTTCGCGCTGTCCCAGCGCATCTCGATCCTGTCGCTCGGCGACCTCACCTGCGCCGTGGCACCGATCGGCATCTTCCTCGGGCGCGTCGCCAATTTCGTCAATGGCGAGCTGTGGGGCCGCGTGACGGATGACAGCGTGCCATGGGCCGTGATCTTCCCGCATGCCGGGCCGCAGCCGCGCCATCCCAGCCAGCTCTACGAAGCCGGCCTCGAAGGCTTGCTCCTGTTCGTGATTCTCGCCGTGATGGTCCGTATGGGCGCGTTGAAACGCCCGGGCATGATCCTCGGCGCATTCACCATCGTCTATGGCTGCGCCCGCACGGTCGGCGAACTGTTTCGCGAACCAGACGCGCCGACCGGCTTCGTCATCGGCCAGGTCACCATGGGGCAGTTGCTGTCGGTGCCGATGATCGTGATCGGCCTCGTCCTGATCGTGCGCGCATGGCGCCTGCCGAACCGCACCGAACTCCATCCGGGTAAGGCCTGACCGTGAACGATCACTCCTCGCTATTGCTCACCGAGATCAAGCGCCTGATCCGCTCCGCCGGCCCGATGCCGGTCTGGCGCTATATGGAGCTGTGCCTGACGCATCCGCGCCATGGGTATTATATCGCGCGCGATCCGCTCGGCCGCGAGGGCGACTTCACAACCTCTCCCGAAGTCAGCCAGATGTTCGGCGAGCTGCTCGGCCTGTGGGCGGCATCGGTCTGGCGCGAAATGGATTCGCCGGCAGAACTGCATCTGATCGAACTCGGCCCCGGTCGCGGCACCATGATGGCCGACGCGCTACGCGCCATGCGCGTGTTGCCGGATCTGTATCAGGCGCTTCATGTGCACCTCGTCGAAATCAATCCCGTGCTGCGTGCAAAGCAGAAGGCGACGCTGCCGGCACTGCGCAGCCTCACCTGGCATGACAGCCTCGCCACCGTGCCGGAAGGCCCGTCGGTCATTTTCGCCAATGAGTATTTCGACGTGCTGCCGATCCATCAGGCGATCAAGCGCGATGGCGGCTGGCATGAGCGTACGGTCGATATCAGCGCCGATGGCCAGCTCATCTTCGGCGCGTCCGCCGAGCCGATCCCACGCTTCGAGCTGCTGCTGCCGGAACTGGTACGCGCGGCACCGACCGGCGCGATCTTCGAATGGCGGCCGGACAGCGAAGCGATGACCATCGCGCGCCGCCTGCGCGACCAGGGCGGCGCTGCCGTCATCATCGACTACGGCCATGTCCGCAGCGATGCCGGCGACACCTTCCAGGCCATCGCGAAACACAGCTACACCGACCCGCTGAAAAATCCGGGCCAGGCCGATATCACAGCGCATGTGGATTTCCAGGCGATCGCACGTGCAGCCGAGGATGTCGGCGCGCGCGTGCATGGGCCGGTGACGCAGGGCGAATTCCTCAAGCGCCTCGGCATCGAGACGCGCGCCATCACGCTGATGGCGAAAGCTTCGCCGGAAGTTTCGGACAATGTGTCCAGCGCGTTGAAGCGCCTGATCGATAGCGGCCGCGGCGGCATGGGCTCGATGTTCAAGGTGATCGGCATTTCCGATCCCAAGCTCGAAACGCTGGTAGCGCTCAGCGACACGCCGGAGACTTCTGCATGAAGACGTTTGCCTCCCCTGCTCTTTCCGGGCTGCCGGGCCTGCGCCACGCATTCTTCACCCGCGATGGCGGCGTCTCCAAGGGCATCTATGCCGGCCTCAATGGTGGCATCGGCTCCAATGACGATCCCACTGACGTCGCGGAGAACCGCAAGCGCATGGCCGAAGCCATGGGCGTCGATATCGATCATTTCCTGACCGTCCATCAGATCCATTCGCCCGACGTCGCCGTGGCAACCACGCTTTGGGACGTTGAATCGCGCCCGCGCGCAGACGCAATGGTCACGGCGACGCCCGGCATCGCGCTCGGCGTCACCACAGCCGACTGCGGACCGATCCTGTTCGCTGATCCCAAGGCGCGTGTGATCGGTGCGGCTCATGCGGGCTGGAAAGGCGCATTCACCGGCGTGCTCGAAAACACCATTGGCGAGATGGAAAAACTTGGCGCCAACAGAGCCGACATGACCGTCGCCATCGGCCCGCTGATCCGCCAGCCGAGCTATGAAGTCGGCGCCGAATTCGTCACCCGCTTCACCGACGCCGATCCCGATTTCGCCCGCTTTTTCATCCCGTCGGCGCAGGCAGGTCACTCCATGTTCGACCTCGCTGCCTTTATCCGCATGCGTCTCGAACGCGCCGGGATCACCGCCATCGATGACACCGGAATCGACACCTATCCGGACGAGCAACTGTTCAGCTATCGCCGCACGGTCCATCGCAAGGAGCCGGATTACGGCCGCCAGATCCACGCTATCGTGCTCGCGCGTTAACCATGACGGGCAATCGAGCCCCTGCCTAACTCTTTAAAATTTAAAGCAAATCGCAGCGAATGCGGCATCGGGCCGTCCACCTTGGTAAGATCTGCGACGCCCGCGCCCTAGACCTTAACGCATTTTAACGATATCGCTCCTGTGTCCGGCAGCACACGTCGCTGCCGCCCCACGGACGACAACGCATGCGATTTCCTGCCGTTTTTGCCCCACGAACCAAGCCGCTGGCAGCAGCTCTTCTGCTCGGCGTCACGCTCGGTCTCGGTGGCTGCATGAGCACGCAGGGCGGGGGTCCGATGAACGCCCAAGCCAGCATGTCGCCAGCGAGCGGCCCGACTGTCGCCTTTGAATCCATCGACGGCCCACCGCCTCAGGTGTTCGAACGCATGGTCAATGTGCTCGACAGCGAAGCCAAGCTGCGCAGCCTGGCCGTGGTCTCGCGCAAGGACAGCGCCGCCTTCCGGGTTCGCAGCTACCTGTCCGCCCAGGTCCGCGGCCACAACACCTCCATCGCCTGGGTCTGGGACGTCTATGACCGCGACCAGAACCGCGCCTTCCGCCTCAGCGGCGAAGAGGCCACCGGTAAAGGCAACCGCGATGCCTGGGGTACCGCTGATGACGTCACGCTGCGCCGGATCGCCCAGGCCGGCCTCACCGGCCTCAGCGGTACGATCAACGGCACCGGTCCCGCTGAAAGCACGCCAGAGCCTGCTCCCGCCACGCGCGGCCCGGCCATGGCCAGCACCGATGAGTTGCCGTCACAGGCCACTGCATTCGCCGACGCGAACTGAGTTCAGCGCGCGTTAAGCAGCGACCCGATTTTGCGCAGGAAAACCGTCATCTGCGGGTTGCAAACTGTGACATCTCCGCGATATCACCTCGCCCAGCTAGACTAGTTCTTGTGGGTAACCCGATATGCTGAACGTTGTATCCACCAAACCGCGGGGAGACGCGTCGATGTCGGGCAAAAATGGATCCATCAAGCTCGTCGCTGGCAATTCCAATCCGACGCTCGCCAAGGAAATCGCCGACTGGCTGAAGATGCCGCTGACCAAAGCCAGCGTGCGCCGCTTCGCCGATATGGAGATCTTTGTCGAGATCCAGGAGAACGTCCGCGGCTCCGACGTGTTCGTGCTGCAGTCGACGTCGTTTCCGACCAACGACCACCTGATGGAGTTGCTGATCATCACCGACGCGCTGCGCCGGGCCTCGGCACGCCGCATCACGGCAGTGATCCCCTATTTCGGTTACGCCCGTCAGGACCGTAAGGTCGGATCGCGTTCGCCGATCTCGGCCAAGCTGGTCGCCAACCTGATCACCCATGCGGGTGTCGATCGCGTCATGACGCTCGACCTGCACGCCGGCCAGATCCAGGGCTTCTTCGATATTCCGGTCGACAATCTCTTCGCCTCGCCAGTGATGGTGCGCGACATCAAGGAAAAGTTCGATCTCTCCAAGGTGATGGTGGTGTCGCCTGACGTCGGCGGCGTGGTTCGCGCCCGCGGCCTTGCCAAGCGCATCAACACGCCGCTGGCGATCGTCGACAAGCGCCGCGAACGCGCCGGTGAATCCGAAGTGATGAATGTGATCGGCGACGTCGCCGGCTACACCTGCATCCTGATCGACGACATCGTCGATTCCGGCGGCACGCTGGTGAACGCCGCCGACGCACTCCTCAAGAATGGCGCCAAGGATGTCTACGCCTATCTCACCCACGGCGTGCTAAGTGGCGGTGCTGCTGCACGCGTCGGTGGATCGAGCCTGAAGGAACTGGTGATTACGGATTCGATCCAGCCGACCGAAGCCGTGATCAACACCCCGAACATCCGCACGCTATCGATTGCCGCTCTGATCGGCGAAGCGATTGAACGCACCGCGGCCGAGGAGTCGGTGTCGAGCTTGTTCGACTAAGACGCAACCTCAACACCATTCGTCTTGTCATGGCCGGGCTCGTCCCGGCCATTTGCGTTTCTGCCTGCCAGATCGACGCCGCCGATCAAGAAGCTACACAATCCCCGCCGCCACCTGGCCGCGCAGCCGCTCGAGGCTGAGCAACGTCTCGGCGCAAGCCGCGGCGACTTCAGTTCCTTTCTGCGCAAAATGCTTGCGGAAGAATGCCGCGCCTTCATCCGTCTCGCGAAATTCATCCGGTGTCACAACCGCCGAGAACACCGGGATCTCGGTGCGGAGCTGCACCTCCATCAGCGCGCGGATCACAGTATCGGCGACATAGCTGCGCACACCGGTATCGACGACGAGACCGGCCGCCACGATCGCCGTATAGCGCCGGGTCTTCGCCAGAACCTGTACATGCAGCGGGATCTCGAACGAGCCCGGCACCTCGAACAGATCGACCTGCGAGGGATCGACATGCCGGGCGGCGATCTCGGTGCGAAAGGATTCCCAACACGGCGCAACGATGTCCCGATGCCAGGACGACTGCACGAAGGCGACGCGCTGCGGCCGGGCGAATTCAGGATGGCTAACGGACTGGGAAGCTTCGGTCATGTCTGCTGTTTCCATGTGTTGCCCAAACTATGCCGAAGCACCCCGGCGCCAGCAAGAGTAACCACTCATTAACGATTAGGGCCAAATCGCGCCGACAGACTCTTTCTGCGCGCAGGCGATTCAACCGGACTCGCATTCCGGGAATCCGATTCCGGTTTGTTCTCGTTGCGACGTGATGACCTGTGGATGAAGCGGCCAATGTCTGTGGACTGAGTCCGGGCGGCGTTGCGCGGATTCCGCAAATCACATCACTTCGGTCTCGCAAGTTCTGGACGATTTAAGTCTAAAGCCACGCAACGGCATTCCGACAATATCGCGTACCCGGCCAGTCGTTTGCATCACTGACTCCCAAGGCAAGGTCGCGACCGCATGTCACTTCTCGAAGGCACTCTCGATTCACGCGCCAATCCGCTCGCGGTCGTCGAGGATATTGCTGCCGATCACAACTGGGCCTTCGAGCGCTCGGGTGAAGACGAAGTCACGATCGTGTCCAAAGGTGACTGGACCGACTATCAGCTCTCCTTCACCTGGATGGGAGAAATCGAAGCGCTGCATCTCGCTTGCGCCTTCGACATGAAGATTCCAGCCGCACGTCGCAGCGAAGTGCAACGTCTCATCGCTGCCGTGAACGAGCAGATGTGGGTCGGCCATTTCGATATCTGGACCGCGTCAGGCATGATCATGTATCGTCAGGCGATCCCGCTGCCGGACGGCATGACGGCAACCACTTCGCAATGCGAGTCCATGCTCGTCTCCGCGATCCATGCCTGCGAGCGCTATTATCCGGCGATGCAGTTCGTGGTCTGGGCCGGCAAGACCGCCGAACAGGCGATGAGCGCCGCGATGTTCGACACGGCGGGCGAAGCGTGAGTCTTGAACCGAAGATCACCGTTCCCGATGCGCCCGGCGAAACCGAGCGCCTCGCGGTCTGGAATGCGTTGCTTGCCTATAACAATAAGTCGGTCGGCCCGAACAATTATCAGCCGCTCTCGATTCTGATTCACGATCCCGAAACCGGCGAACCCGCCGGCGGCATCTGGGGCAAGACCGCCTTTAACTGGTGCTTCGTCGAACTGTTCGTGGTGCCGGAGAAATTCCGCGGCCAGGACGTCGGAACGAAAGTCTTGAAATTGGCCGAAGACATCGCTCGCGAACGCGGCTGCATTGGCCTCTGGCTCGATACTTACTGGTTTCAGGCACGCAGCTTCTATGAGAAGCAGGGCTATGAAGTGTTCGGCGAATTGCCGGACTACCCGCATGGCGGGCCCCGCTATTTCCTGAAGAAAAGCCTGGTCTGATCGCCTGCATTGCGCCTGTGACGCGTGATGCTAAGGTCCGGCGCCTTCAAGACAGCCAGGACCTGCACGATGACCGCAACGACCAATTCCGCCCTTCAATCTCTCGACGGACACATCATCCTCGCCGGCGCCGGCAAGATGGGTGGCGCGATGCTGATGGGCTGGCTGGCCGGCGGCCTCGATCCCAAGCGCGTCGCTGTAATCGATCCGTATCTTTCCGATGAGATCAAGAGTCTCGCAGCGAAGGGCGTGCGCCTCAATCCCGATGTGACCGAGATTGGCAAGGTGGCCGCGCTGATCCTCGCCGTGAAGCCGCAGATGTTCGCCGAGGTCGGCCCGACACTCCGCGCCATTGTCGGCGAATCCCTGGTCGTCTCGATCATGGCCGGCACGACGATCGCAGGCATCACCAAGACCTGCGGCGGCAAGATCGTGCGCGCGATGCCGAACACGCCCGCTGCCATCGGCCGTGGCATCACCGTGGCCGTTGCGGCGAATGACGTTGCACCGGCACAGCGCGAGCTTACCGATGCGCTGCTGCGCGCTACTGGCTCGGTGGAGTGGGTCGAGGACGAAAGCCTGATCGACGCGGTCACCGCCGTTTCCGGCTCTGGCCCGGCATATGTGTTCCTGCTCGCCGAAGAAATGGCCCGCGCGGGCATTGCGGCAGGTTTGCCGGCAGAGCTTGCGATGAAGCTTGCGCGTGAGACCGTGTCGGGTTCGGGAGAGTTGCTGCGTCAATCCGATCTCGACGCTGCGACCCTGCGCAAGAACGTCACCTCACCCGGCGGAACTACGGCGGCAGCACTCAATGTGCTGATGGCAGACAATGGGTTCGAGCCGCTGTTGACGCGCGCAATTGCGGCGGCAACGGCACGCTCGAAAGAATTGGCGAAGTAAGATGGCCGCCCGGATCCTATCGATCGTGATCCGATTGACAGGTGTCACTACCACGCGCGAAACGCTGGAGCGGCGGCTAGGTCTCACAATAGACCGATACGAGCCGAACGGCACCCAATATTACGGTCAAATCGATATCGAAGGCGATCAGGATTACTGGGCTGCCACCCTCACATGCCTTCAGAACCGAGAAGCAATATTTCAGGAGTTGATCAGCGAAAGCGCGATCGAATCCGGTCTTATCGATGTGGCGATCGCATTCCCTGATATCGCGCTGTCGACGTCATCCATCGTACCGATTGCCGTTCTTAAGGCAGCAGCACGAGCCGGACTAGAAATAAGCTACTCTATCTACAGCACCACTACGGTTGAAGAATAATTACACCGGCACCCGCACCACAGCGCGAAGTCCACCCATCGGGCTATCCGCCAGTGTGATATCACCCCCATGCGAGCGCGCGATATCGCGCGCGATCGCAAGGCCGAGGCCGGTGCCGCCTTCGTCCTGATTGCGCGCATCGTCGAGCCGCAGGAACGGCTTGAACACTTCCTCACGCATCGCCATGGGAATGCCCGGCCCGTCATCATCCACGGTCACCGTCAGATAGCGATGATCTCGGTGACCGGTGATGGCAATGTCATTGGCATGACGCGCGGCATTGTTGACGAGATTGGCGAGACAGCGCTTGAAGGCAGCTGACTTCACCGTGACGATCGGCAGACCGTGGAACGTCACCGTCGCCTTGTGTCCGTTGCGCTCGGCGTCGCTGCGCAGTTCTTCGAGCGCGGACGACATGTCGGTCGGCTGCGCCGGCTCGCCGCTGTCGCCGCGCGCAAAAGCGAGATAGGCCTCGAGCATGGCCTGCATCTCGTCGATGTCCTTGCGCATGCCCTCCACTTCCGGCCCATCCTCGATCAGCGCCAGCTCCAGCTTGAAGCGCGTCAGGATGGTGCGCAGGTCATGCGACACGCCGGCGAGCATCGCGGTGCGCTGCTCCATGGCACGCTCGATACGCGCTTTCATCTCGATGAAGGAATTGGCCGCACGCCGCACCTCGCGTGCGCCGCGCGGCCGGAAGTTTGGCACCTCGCGGCCTTTACCAAAACTCTCGGCAGCGTCGGCGAGTTTCAGAATGGGCCGGATCTGATTGCGCAGGAACAGGATCGCGACGATCAGCAGGATCGACGATGTGCCGACCATCCAGAACAGGAAGATTTCCGAATTCGATGCATAGGCTGCGCTGCGCTGCGCGAAGATGCGCATGACGGCGTCGTCCAGCTGGATGCGGATCTCGACGAGATTGGAGCGCCCGACCGTATCGATCCAGAACGGCCGCGGGATCTGCCGGCCGATCTGCACCGACAGCGTCTGGTCGAGCAGCGAGAAGAACGGTTTTGGCCCCGGCGGCGGCATGTCGCCGAGCGGCAAGAAATCGACGACCAGGCCGAGGCGCTGCTGCGCAATCGCCTTGATCTGGGTGCGGTCCTTGTCCTGCGGATAAGTCTTGTAGACATCGATCAGCGCGGCGATATCCTGCACCACAACAGCGGACAAGCGTCGCGTCACCGTATTCCAGTGGCGCTCCATGAATACGAAGGCGACCACCGACTGCAGGATCACCATCGGCACGATCATGATCAGCAGCGCGCGGGCATAGAGGCCCTTCGGCATCAGCTCGTTGAAGCGACGCCCCATCACGCGATTGGCCGACGCCATCCGCTCGGAGGCGGAGCGCAACACGGTCATGCCTGTGTCGAAGCTGCTCATGCTATGGCGACGCCACCAGACGATAGCCGATGCCACGCACGGCTTGCAGGAACAGCGGATTGGCGGGGTCAACCTCGATCTTGCGGCGCAGGCGATTGATCTGCACATCCACGGCGCGTTCATTCACCGTGCCGTCGCCGGTCAGTGCGCCACGCGGCACCGTATCGCCCGGCGTCTCGGCAAGAATGCGCAGCATGTCGCGTTCACGGTCGGTGAGATGGATGATCTCTTCGCCCTGCCGCAGCTCACCGCGGGCGAGATGGTAGATATAAGGCCCGAATTGTAGCTGCTCCGCGCGCTCGACCACCACCGGCGCGCTGCGCTTCAAAATATTGGCGATCCGCAGCGCCAGTTCACGCGGCTCGAACGGCTTCGAGACGTAATCATCGGCGCCGATCTGCAATCCCTCGATGCGATCGTTAGACTCCGTGCGTGCAGTCAGCATCACGATCGGCACATGCGAGGAGGTGCGGATGAAGCGCGCGAGATCGAATCCGGTCTCGCCGGGCATCATCACATCGAGAATGAGAAGATCGAAATGCAGCCCGAGCAGCTTTGCCCGCGCCTCTTTCGCGCTCGGCGCGGTGGTGACGCGATAGCCTTCGCTGGCAAGGAAGCGCGACAACAGATCGCGGATGCGGCGGTCGTCATCCACCAGCAAGAGATGCGGCGCATCGTCGGCCGGCTGCACTGGAATCTTCTTCGCGGCCTGGGCGAGTATCATTTTTTGGTCCCGTTATCCGTGCCGAGGATCACCTGCAGCACCTTGTCCGGATCGTCGCGATCGATCATGCCGCCGAGGAAGCGCTTGATCGCCGCGACGTCGTTTGGCGAGGCGTCCTTCAGCGCATGCTCGATACGCGTGGTCTGTAATCCGGCCATCTGCGCTACCAGAGCTTCGCCCTTGGCAGTGGCGAAAAGAAGCCGTTGCCGGCGATCGATCTCACCGGACTTCTGCACAATATAGCCCTCGTCCAGCAATTGCTTCAGCACACGCCCCAGCGACTGCTTTGTGATGCGCAGCACGTCGAGGAGATCGGCGACCTTCAGCCCGGGATAGCGATGCACGAAATGCACGACGCGGTGATGCGCCCGGCCGAAGCCGAACTGGTCCAGCACATGATCGGGATCGCCGACAAAATCGCGATAGGCAAAAAACAGCAGCTCGATAATGTCCCAGCGCAGCGGCGCAACAGCAGCCTTCTCAGGCGCTTCCACCGGCCGCGGCATGGCAGCATTGAAATTTACGTCAGCCATATTGACATATCTTGGGTTCAATCTTACAAACTTGGCCATCCCGACGAAATTTTATAACTTTAGCCGGGTGGGCCGATTAGGTCCGATTTGAGAACCATACCGGACTTCGGCAGGCGGCCATAGCCCATCCGTGGGTAAGCCACCGCGCAGGAAAAACAGCTTTTGCGGCCGATCCGGACACGACGTAGAACAGCACACGCGGTCGCCGACACACGGCGGGTGCCAAGCAGGAGTAAGGTCCATGGGCGTTTCATTCGACAAGGTCGATGGCGCAATCTGGCTGGATTTCGATGTCCACCATAGTCATCACGCCGTTCCCGAGGCGGAGCGCGTGGCGAAGCTCAAGGACCCCGGCTTCGGCCGCGTATTCACCGATCACATGGCCACCGTGCGTTACAGCCAGGACAAGGGCTGGCACAGCGCACGCGTCGAGGCGCGTTCGAACTTCCAGCTCGATCCCGCCGCGGCCGTTCTCCACTACGCGCAGGAAATCTTCGAAGGCCTGAAGGCCTATGTCCGCGAGGATGGCGGCGTGAATCTGTTCCGCCCCGATGCGAACGCAAAACGCTTCTGGAATTCGGCCACGCGCATGGCGATGGCGCCGCTGCCCGAGCCGGTCTTCATCGAAGCCGTCGAGCAGCTCGTGCGCATCGATCGCGCCTGGATTCCCGGTGGTGAAGGCAGCCTTTATCTGCGCCCCTTCATGATCGCCAACGAGACCTTCCTCGGCGTAAAGCCGTCGTCGGAATATATCTTCGGCGTCATCGCCTCGCCGGTTGGCTCTTACTTTAAGGGCGGCCCGGCCCCGGTCTCGATCTATGCGTCAGAGAACTACACGCGTGCAGCCGTCGGCGGCACCGGTGCCGTCAAGTGCGGCGG
>CALRZK010000028.1:0-11825 GCA_943372615.1 Bradyrhizobium ivorense
CTAGCGAAGCTTCGCTTCGCACGGAGCGGGGAGAAGGCACTACCCCTTCGGCAATTTCGCCTTCAATGCATAAAGCGCATCCAGCGCCTCACGCGGTGACATCTCGTCCGGATGCAGCGCCTTCACCGCTTCCATCAGCAGATCCGCCTCGCTCGGCGGCCGCTCCTCTTCCGGCGCACGCGAGGTGATCGCGAATAGCGGCAGGTCATCGACCAGCACCTTGGCGCCCTGCCCGCGATCCTGCGCCTCAAGCTTGGCCAGCACCGTCTTGGCCCGCGCGATCACCGCCGGCGGCAGGCCGGCGAGTTTAGCGACCTGGATGCCATAGGAGCGATCCGCCGATCCCGGCAACACTTCGTGCAGGAACACGACATCGCCATGCCATTCCTTCACACGCACCGTCGCATTGAACAGCCGTGGCAGTTTGGCCGACAGCGCGGTGAGTTCATGATAATGCGTCGCGAATAATGAGCGACAGCGATTGCTCTCATGCAGATGCTCGATCGCCGCCCAGGCGATCGACAAACCGTCGAAGGTCGCCGTGCCGCGGCCGATCTCATCCAGGATCACCAGCGCGCGTTCTGTCGCCTGATTGAGGATGACCGCGGTCTCCACCATCTCGACCATGAAGGTTGACCGCCCGCGCGCGAGATCGTCGGCAGCGCCGACGCGCGAGAATAGGCGATCGACGATGCCGATGCGGGCGCGCGAGGCCGGCACGAAACTGCCGATCTGCGCCAACAGCGCAATCAGCGCGTTCTGGCGCAGGAAGGTCGATTTACCGGCCATGTTCGGACCGGTGATCAGCCAGATCTGCCCGGACTTCTGGCCCGGCCCCGGCGAGAGATCGCTGGCATTGGCGATGAAGGGCTGGCCGTCGCGGCGCAGCGCCTGCTCGACCACGGGATGGCGGCCGCCCTCGATTGCGAATAGCAGCGAGTCGTCGACTTCGGGGCGGACATAGTTGTCGTCCACCGCGAGCTTCGCCAAAGCGGTCGCGACATCGAGCTGCGCGAAGGCATGCGAGGCCGCATAGAGATCGTCGGAATCTTCCGCGACCATGGTGGCCAATCGCTCGAAGATTTCCAGCTCGAGGCCGAGCGCGCGGTCGCCGGCATTGGCGATCTTGGCTTCGATCTCGCCAAGCTCGGAAGTCGTAAAGCGCACCTGCCCGGCCAGCGTCTGGCGATGGATGAAGCTCGCATTCAGCGGCGGCTGCATCAGCTTGTCGCCGTGCTGCGCCGTCACCTCGACGAAATAGCCGAGCACATTGTTGTGCCGGATCTTGAGTCCCTTGACCCCGGTGTCCTCGGCATAACGGGCCTGCATCGAGGCCACCACCAGCCGCGAGGCATCGCGGAGATTGCGGGTCTCGTCGAGCACGGGCTCGAAGCCGGCGCGCACGAAGCCGCCATCGCGCTTCATCAGCGGCAGATCGTCATCGAGCGCGCGAGCGAAGGTGGCCGCGAGTTCGCGCGACGGGCGGCGCAGGCCCGCCATCGCCGCGGCAATCTCGGCCGGCAGGTTCTCGGCGGCACCGAGACGATCCAGCACCTGATCCGCGGCGACAACGCCATCGCGGATGCAGACGAGATCGCGCGGGCCGCCGCGGCCAACCAAGAGCCGCGCCAGTGCGCGCGACATGTCCGGCGCGACCTTCAATGCCGAGCGCAGATCGTCGCGCAGGCCGCTATCAGCCACAAAAGCCGCAACGGCGTCATGGCGGCGTGCGATGCCGGCCGCATCCGTCAGCGGCGCGGCAAGCCGCTGCGCCAGCAAACGCGAGCCGGCTGCCGTCACGGTGCAGTCGATCGCATCGAGCAGCGAGCCGCGGCGTTCGCCGCCGAGCGTCCGCGTCAGTTCGAGATTGGCGCGGGTCGCCGGATCGATCGCCATCGTCGTGCCGATGGCTTCCCGCGTCGGTGGCGACAGCGGGATGCGCTTGCCGATCTGGGTGCGCTCCACATAGGTCACGCAGGCCGCGGCCGCAGTCGCTTCCAGCCGCGACATCGCGCTGAGGCCGTCCATGGTGGAAACAGCGAAATAATCGCACAACCGCCGCTCGGCGGTGGCGCCATCGAACACATCGCGGGTCAGCGGCGTCACCGCCGACAGCTCGCGCAATAACTGGCTGAGATCGGGGTCGCTATAGAGCGCATCCGTCACGATCACTTCATTCGGATTGATCCGCGCCAGCGTCGCGCCGAGCTCGCCCATCGCGCATTCGGTGACAATGAATTCCGCCGTCGAGATATCGATCCAGGCGAGTCCGATGCGGTCGCCGCCCTTCGCCCGCGCGATCGCCATCAGGTAATTGTTGGCGCGGGCATCCAGCAGGTTGTCTTCGGTCAGCGTGCCCGGCGTCACCACGCGAACGACGTCGCGGCGCACCACGCTCTTGCTGCCGCGTTTCTTCGCTTCCGCCGGATCTTCCATCTGCTCGCAGACGGCGACACGGATGCCGAGCGCGATCAGGCGGTGCAGATATTCGTCGGCGCGCACCACGGGCACGCCGCACATGGGAATATCCATGCCCTGATGCTTGCCGCGCTTGGTCAGCACGATGCCGAGCGAGCGCGAGGCCAGTTCCGCATCCTCGAAGAAAATCTCGTAGAAATCGCCCATCCGGTAG
This sequence comes from Bradyrhizobium ivorense, assembly GCA_943372615.1. Taxonomy (GTDB): domain Bacteria; phylum Pseudomonadota; class Alphaproteobacteria; order Rhizobiales; family Xanthobacteraceae; genus Tardiphaga; species Tardiphaga ivorense_A. Next base: position 2,633 of record CALRZK010000028.1, read on the forward strand.
AACAGCAGCAGGCCGGGATTGGCGGCCTTGATCTCAAGATATTGCTGCATCATCGGCGACACCTTGGTGTCGTCCGTGGCGGGCGCGGCTGGTTCCGGGGCGGTAATGGCTTGCTGGATCGTCATGGCGGCGGACGCTAGCAAATTTCACCGGGGTGATCCCATCCGCCGCGGCGGCAAAGGCCACGTTTTCCCCACCGCAACACCCGGTTGACAAGTCAACCACACCCGCTTATCCGAAAAGCTGGGTGTGACAATCCACGCAACAGCCATGATTTGACCGGGTCGGTGGGCCTTCCTACAAACCACCGCGAAAATCCGGCACATGCGCGGATGCAGCCCAGGAGGAAAATGATGAGCGATGTGTTTATTTGCGACGCCGTGCGCACCCCGATCGGCCGTTTCGGCGGTTCGCTCGCGAAAGTCCGCGCCGACGACCTCGCTGCCGCTCCGATCAAGGCGCTGAAAGAGCGCAATCCGAACGTCAAATGGGACGAAATCGACGAAGTTTTCTTCGGCTGCGCCAACCAGGCCGGTGAAGACAACCGCAACGTCGCCCGCATGGCCGCCCTGCTCGCCGGCCTGCCGGAAAGCGTTCCCGGCCAGACCCTGAACCGCCTGTGCGCCTCCGGCCTCGATGCCGTCGGCGCCGGTGCCCGCGCGATCCGCGCCGGCGAAATCGCTTTCGCCATTGCCGGCGGCGTCGAATCCATGACCCGCGCGCCGTTCGTGCAGGGCAAGGCCACCGAAGCCTTTTCGCGTTCGGCCGAGATCTACGACACCACCATCGGCTGGCGTTTCATCAATCCCCTGATGCGCGAACAGTATGGCGTCGATGCGATGCCGGAGACCGGCGAAAACGTCGCCCAGGACTTCCAGATTTCCCGCGCCGACCAGGACGCCTTCGCCATCCGCTCCCAGCAGAATGCCGGCAAGGCGATCGCTTCCGGTTACTTCGCCGAGGAAATCGTCGCGGTGCAGGTGCCGGGCGGCAAGGCCGGCCCGATCACCGTGGACAAGGACGAGCATCCGCGCCCCGAGACCACGCTGGAAGGCCTGTCCAAACTGCGCCCGATCGTGCGCAAGGATGGCACCGTCACCGCCGGCAACGCGTCGGGCGTCAATGACGGTGCCGCCGCCATGATCCTCGCTTCGGCCGCCGCCGTGAAGAAGTATGGCCTCACCCCGCGCGCCCGCATTCTCGGTCTTGCTTCGGCGGGCGTCGCTCCGCGCATCATGGGCATCGGCCCGGTGCCGGCGACGCAGAAGCTCATGGAGCGCCTCGGCCTCAAGATCAGCGACTTCGATCTCATCGAGCTGAACGAAGCCTTCGCCTCGCAGGGCATCGCAGTGCTGCGGCAGCTTGGCGTCAAGGAAGACGCTGATTTCGTGAATCCGCATGGCGGCGCCATCGCGCTCGGCCATCCGCTCGGCATGAGCGGCGCCCGCCTCGCGCTGACCGCCGTGCATGCGATGGAAAAGGGCAAGGGCAAGCTGGCGCTGGCCACCATGTGCGTCGGCGTCGGCCAGGGCGTCGCCATGGCGATCGAGAAGCTGAACTAACGACTATCAACGTCCAAGAATGCCGCCGCGGTCCCCGCGGCGGCCAAGGGGAAACGAGCATGACGCTAATCTATCCCGTCGAGAGCAATGCGGCGCACGCGCCGCGCCTCTCACCCGGCTACAAGTCGACCATCAAACGCGCACCGCAGAAGCAGCGCATCCTGATGCCGCACACGATGTCGGAACTGACCGGTCCCGTTTACGGCCACGAGACCGTGCGCCCCGGCGATCATGATCTCACCACCATGCATGCCGGCGAACCGCTCGGCGAACGCATCATCGTGCACGGCACCGTGATGGACGAGGACGGACGCGGCGTGCCGAACACGCTGGTCGAACTCTGGCAGGCCAATGCCTGCGGCCGCTACGTCCATGTCTGGGACCAGCACCCCGCCCCGCTCGATCCGAATTTCACCGGCGCCGGCCGCGCTGTCACTGACGACAAGGGCAACTACAAATTCGTGACCATCAAGCCCGGCGCCTATCCGTGGGGCAATCACCACAATGCGTGGCGCCCGGCGCATATCCATTTCTCGGTATTCGGCCATTCCTTTGTGTCTCGCCTCGTGACGCAGATGTATTTCCCGAACGATCCGCTGTTTCCGTTCGATCCGATCTTCAATTCGGTGACGGATGAAAGGGCGCGCCTGCGCATGGTGTCGGACTTCGATCTCGACGTCACCGAGCCCGGCTGGGCGCTGGCCTATCGCTTCAACATCGTCCTGCGCGGCCGTAACGCGACGCCCACGGAGAATCACTGATGCCTGGAATTACTCCGTCGCAGACCGTCGGCCCGTTCTATGCCTATGGTCTCACGCCGAACGGCAAATATGCCTGGAACGACGCCTTCACCAACAACTTGCTGACGCCCGACGTCACCGGCGACAAGATCCGCATCGAAGGCGTGATCTATGACGGCGACGGCAAAGTGGTGCCCGATGCCGTGCTGGAAATCTGGCAGGCCGATGCGCAGGGCCGTTTTGCTGACCCGCAGGATTCGCGCGGCATTCCGAATTCGAGCTGGCGCGGTTTCGGCCGTTCCGGCACGACGGATGCCGGCGAATATTCGTTCGATACGATCAAGCCCGGCGTAGTGCCCGGCATCGATGGCAAGGATCAGGCCCCGCATATCGTGATGGCCGTGTTCGGCCGCGGCATGACCATGCAATCGATGACGCGCATCTATTTCGAGGATGAAGCGGCCACGGCGGACGATGCTGTGATGCAGCTGGTGCCGGCGGATCGGCGCGGGACGTTGATTGCGAAGAAGACTGCGGCGGGTGTGTATCGGTTCGATATTCACCTGCAGGGCGACAACGAGACCGTGTTCTTCGACGTGTGACGTTTTTTCTCCCTCCCCGGAGCGAAGCGACTGGGGAGGGTGGATCGACGGCTAAGCCGGCGAGACGGGTGGGGTCTATCCCCACGTGACGTCAGAGTTTGCGGAGACACCCCACCCGGCGCTACGCGCCACCCTCCCCACGGCGCTACGCTTGGGGGAGGGAATCCATCAGCACTTGCGCTTCAATCACTCCATCACCGCCGGATGCTCATCGCCGCCCGGCTTCGCGGCCTGCGCTCTGAGCTGCGCTTTCGACGATCCAATGATCAGCGCCATCGGGATCGCCGCCAGCGTCACCAGCATGATCAGCTGATAATCCAGCCCGAAGGCGATGATCGTCGCCTGCAGGGTCACGATCGCATCCATCATCGCGCGACCACTGTCCGTCGCCATGTTGATCACGCCCGACACATTCGGCATCTGCAGCGCATTGTTGAACGGCGTCACATGCTCGACCAACACCGCATGGGCCATCCGCGTGCCTGAGGTCAGGTTCGCGATCACGATGGAAATGCCCACCGAGCTCGCCACGTTACGCAACAGCGTCAGCATCGACGTGCCATCGGTGCGCAGATGATTGGGCAATGTCAGGAACGCTACCGTCGAGAGCGGCACGAACACCAGGCCGAGGCCAAAGCCCTGCGCCACATTGACGATGATGAATTCCGTCACGCCGGTCTGGTCGGTCCATTTTGCGGTGAAATACATCGATGCGGCGAGCAATGTCATGCCCGACATGATCAGTGTCCGCGCCTCGATATATTTCATGATACGGCCGACCATCATCATCGCGAGAAAGGTGCCGGAGCCGCGCGTCGCCAGCAGCAGGCCCGCAGTCAGGATCGGATAGCCGATCACATTCTGCAGGAACGGCGATGACAGCGACATGGTCGAATAGAGCACGAGGCCCATCACGCACATGAAGATGCAGCCGCCGACAAAGTTCTTGTCCTTGAAGATGGCGAACTGGATGAACGGGCGATCTGTCGTGAAGGAATGCGCGAAGAAATAATAGAAGCCGACCACAGCAATGATCGCCTCGATGATGATCTCGTTCGACTCCAGCCAGCCGAGCTGCTCGCCGCGGTCGAGCGCGAGCTGCATCGAGCCGATGCCGATGGCCAGCGCGAGGAAGCCGAACCAGTCGAATTTCATCTTCAGGTTCAGCTCGGTCTCGTCCATGAACACCATCAACCCGGCCACGGTGACGATGCCGAACGGCAGGTTGACGAAGAACACCCAGTGCCAGGAATAGGTCTCGGTGAGCCAGGCGCCGAGCGACGGGCCCATGATCGGGCCGAGCATCACGCCCATGCCCCAGATCGACATCGCCTTGGCGCGCTCATGCAAGGCATAGGAGTCCAGCATGACCGCCTGCGACAGCGGCACCAGCGCGGCGCCAAACACGCCCTGCAGCAGGCGGAAGCCGACCATCTGCGTGATGTCCTGCGCAAGACCGCACAGCACCGAGGCAACGGTGAAGCCGGCCGAGCAGACGATGAACACCTTCTTGCGGCCAAAACGGTTGGCGATGAAGCCGACCGGCGCCGTCATGATGGCGGCGGCGACGATGTAGGAGGTCAGCACCCAGTTGACCTGATCCTGCGACGCCGACAGCGAGCCCTGCATATACGGCAGCGCCACATTGGCGATCGTGGTGTCGAGCGCCTGCATGATGGTCGCGGTCATGGCGCACACCGTCACCATGTTGCGACGCATGCCGGGGACTGCGCTGGGTGATGACGCCGTGCTCATGGGATCAGTCCTGCGCCGCCTTCGCCGACGACGCGCCGAACAGGCCCGCCAGCGTGCGGCGATGCTCGGTATCGATGGTGGTGTAGGTGCTCATGCCAGCCTTGAGCTTCTTCACGGCCGCATCGTTGTAATCGAGATAGATTCGCACGGGCACGCGCTGCACCACCTTGACGAAATTGCCGGTGGCATTCTGCGGCGGCAGGATCGCGAATTGCGCGCCAGTGCCGGGCGACAGCGAACCGACGGTGCCGTGGAAGGCATGATCCGGGAACGCATCGACTTCGATATCGACCTTCTGGCCGACATTCACATGCGTCAGATCCGACTCCTTCATATTCGCATCGACCCACGGACGCGCATCGTCGATTACCGTGAGGATCGGCGTCGATGCCGCGACGAAGCGGCCGAGCTGGATATTGTCGACCTGCGTGGCGACGCCGGAGATCGGCGCCTTCAGCACGGTGTGATCGAGATTACGCTGGGCATCGCCGAGCGCTGCCTTGGCTTGCGCATAGGCAGGGAATTGCTCGAGTGGCAGATCGGGATTGCCGAGCAGCTTGTCCTTGGAATTCGACAATTGCTGCTGCAGCAATTCAAGCTGCGAGCGCGCGATCACGTAATTGGTGGTCGCGGTATCGAGATCGAGCTGCGATCCGGAGCTCGATTTCACCAGCGTCGTCTTGCGCTCCACATCGCGCTGCTTCAGCTCGACGCCCTGTTTCGCAAGCTGCAGCATGTCGTCATAGGATTTGATGTTGGACTTCAGCGTCGCGAACGACACCTTGGCGTCGTCGAGCTTTGCCTGCGCCTGCTGCACCGCGAGCTGGAACGGCACCGGATCGATTTCGAACAGCGTATCGCCCGCATTCACATGCTGACCTTCGCGGATCACCACACGCGCGACCTTGCCGGCGATTTCCGGCGTGATCAGCACCTTTTGCGCGCCCACATAGGCATCGTCGGTGCCGACATAGCGGCCGCCCGAGAGATAGAAGGCAAAGCCGCCGACCAGCACGACAGCCGGCAACACGACCAGCAGCAACGGGCGCCGGTAGCGCGTGAGAAAGCCTTTCATGCCGTTGCGCTGCTTCGTAGCGCCAGCACCGTCTCCGCCATTGGCTTCGTCTTTGTCGGGAAATTTCAACACGGGCTCAGCCATAAGCTTGTTCCTTGGTCTTGGTCGTCGCGGGATTCAGCGCGACGCGGATGTTGTCTTTGATGGTTTCGAGATGATCGACGAGCTGGTGCATCTCGGCCTCGCTCACACCGGCAAAGGCGACCTCCATGAGGTCGGCACGCAGCACCGCGAGCTTCGCCATCAGCGGGCGCGCGGCCTCGGTGAGATAGAGCCGCTTGATACGGCGGTCGGTGTCGTCATTGCGTCGCTCGATCAGGCCGCTGTCGCAGAGCTTGTCGATGAGCCGGGTCAGGCTGATCGGTGCCATCTCCATGGCGTCAGCGAGATCGGTCTGCTTCTGCCCCTCACTGCGCTCGACCTTGGCCAGGACAGCCCATTGGGCGCGGGTCATGCCGAGATGTCGCGCTTCCTTGTCGGCAAGCTGCCGCAACATGCGCTGGGTCTCGAACAAGGCGGACAGGAAATCGGTGCCGGTGTCGGGGTGGGACGACATCAAGAATGCTCCATAAGCTGGCATAAAATAAGCTAGCTCATTGTTTCGAACACCCTGTGCTAAAGTGTCGCAGGCATGCGCGCAATGCATAAGTCAAGATTTCCAAGGTCTTCTTGAGAAGCTTTGGCGGGCAGCCATGGGCGAATGGCCCGGAAGCGACTACATTGCGGGCAATGAACGCGCCCAAACCCACCTTCCCGGCTCCAGACCACGATCACGACCGCTGCACGGCGGACGCGATGCATCATGCCGAGCATGTCTGCGCCAAGCGGGGGCAGAAGCTCACGCCGATCCGCCGCCAGGTGTTCGAGGCGCTGTTGGCGAGCCACCGGCCGCTCGGCGCCTATGAGATCATCGAGGAGCTGGCCAAGACCGTGTCCCGGCCAGCGCCCATCACGATCTATCGCGCGCTCGACTTCCTGATGGCCAACGATCTGGTTCACCGCATCGAGAGCCGCAACGCCTTCCTTGCCTGCGTGCACGATCACGGCACCACATCGATGGTCGCCTTCCTGATCTGCGACAAATGTGGATCGGTGGGCGAGGTGCCTGCAGCGCAGGTCGCGCAGAGCCTCAATGACGCCGCGCGCTTGACAGGCTTCACGCCGAAGCTGTCTGTTGTGGAGATCACAGGTACCTGCGCTCACTGCCAGCACTGAGCCGCACAGAACAACACGGCGCCAAGCCGGCTTGAGGCCTTATGTCAGCAGAGCCAAGTCCCATCCCGCCCGGCGGTCGCCCGCTGACGGTCGGCGCCATCGCTCTCGTGCTGATGCTGTGCCTCACCTGGGGCTTCAACCAGATCGCCATCAAGATCGTCTTGCGCGAGATCCCGCCTTACACGCAGGCTGCCATCCGCTCGGCCGGCGCGCTGCTGGTGATCCTCGCCATTGCCTGGTTTCGCGGCGTCAAACTGTTCGAGCGCGATGGCACGCTGGGCGCCGGCCTTTTTGTCGGTGTCATCTTCGGCGTCGAATTCCTCGTGATTTTTCACGGGCTTGAACTGACGACCGCCAGCCGCGCCGTGGTTTTTCTTTACACAATGCCGTTCTTCGTCGCCTTCGGCGCCTATCAGCTGCTCGGCGAACGGCTCCGCCCTGCGCAATGGGCGGGCCTCGCAGTGAGCTTCGCCGGCGTGGCTGTCGCCATCGGCGTTCCGCAGCCGAATGTCACCGCGAGCGTGCTGCTCGGCGATCTCTTCATGATCGCAGGTGCGGCCATGTGGGCGGCGACGACTTTGGTGGTGAAGCGAACCAAGCTGATTACCGCCGCCCCCGAAAAGGCATTGGGATACCAAGTCGGATTATCGATCCCGATCCTCGGCTTCGGCGCGCTCATCGCAGGCGAGCGGATCCCCGCGGTTCCCGGCGCCCTCACGATCTCACTGCTGTCATTTCAGGCGTTTTGGGTGGTCGGTCTCACATTTTTGCTCTGGTTCAGCCTGATCAAGACCTACTCTGCCAGCAAATTGGCGGCTTTCACCTTCATCACCCCTTTATTCGGCGTCGTGGGAGGCTATTTGATCCTGGGAGATCAGCTTACCCCCGCCTTCGGGCTGGCTGCGCTATTGGTCATCGCCGGGCTGGTTCTCGTTAACCGACCGGCGCGCTCCGCAGCCACTAACGCATTGCTGAATGTCACTAAAACCTGATATTCGAGACCCCATGAACAAGTTCGAAATTCCGCAGGATGTTGCCGGCCCGGCGCCGCGCCATCTCACCACGCAGGTCATGGTCGGCAATGTCGCCGTCGGCGGCGGCGCGCCGATCGTCGTGCAGTCGATGACCAACACCGACACCGCAGACATCCAGGGCACCATCGACCAGGTCGCAGCGCTGTCGCGCGCCGGCTCGGAAATGGTCCGCATCACCGTCGATCGCGACGAGGCTGCCGCCGCCGTGCCGCATATCCGCGAAGCGCTGGACAAGCAGGGCATCACGACCCCGCTGGTCGGCGACTTCCACTATATCGGCCACAAGCTGCTCGCCGAATATCCGGCCTGCGCGGCTGCGCTCGACAAGTATCGTATCAATCCCGGCAATGTCGGCTTCAAGAGCAAGCGCGACAGCCAGTTCGCCGACATCATCGAGATCGCGAACAAGAACAACAAGGCCGTCCGCATCGGCGCCAATTGGGGCTCGCTCGATCAGGAGCTGCTCACCAAGCTGATGGATGAGAACGCGCTCTCGGCCAATCCGAAGGATGTTCGCGCGGTGACGCGTGAAGCCATGGTGCAGTCGGCCCTGCTCTCGGCCGCCCGTGCTGAGGAACTCGGCATGCCGAAGAACAAGATGATCCTCTCTGCCAAGGTGTCGGCGGTGCAGGACCTCATCGCGGTTTATCAGACACTCGCCTCGCGCTCCGACTATGCGATCCATCTCGGCCTGACCGAAGCCGGCATGGGCTCGAAGGGCATCGTCGCCTCTTCGGCCGCGCTCGGCATCCTGCTGCAGCAGGGCATCGGCGACACCATCCGCATTTCGCTCACCCCCGAGCCCGGTGGCGATCGCACGCTGGAAGTTCAGGTCGCGCAGGAATTGCTGCAGACCATGGGTTTCCGGACTTTCGTGCCGCTGGTGGCTGCCTGCCCCGGCTGCGGACGCACCACCTCCACCACGTTCCAGGAACTGGCGCGTTCGATCCAGGATTTCATCCGCGTCGAAATGCCGACCTGGAAGACCCAGTATCCGGGCGTCGAAAATCTCAACGTCGCGGTCATGGGCTGCATCGTGAATGGTCCTGGCGAATCCAAGCACGCCAATATCGGCATCTCGCTCCCCGGCACGGGCGAAACCCCGGCCGCTCCGGTGTTTGTCGACGGCGAGAAATTCCGCACCCTGCGCGGCCCGACCATCGCAGCCGACTTCAAGGCGCTGGTGATCGACTATATCGACCAGCGCTAC
>CALRZK010000029.1:0-11702 GCA_943372615.1 Bradyrhizobium ivorense
CGTGGAAGGATGACGGGCTCATGCCCGCTGCTGCTGCGAGGCGCTCGATCGGAAGCGTTTGCACGAACTCATCGCGGAGGATCGACACCGCGCGTGTCACGCGCTGGACGTGGCTATCCCGCCAGCCGAGCCGGCGGATCGCTGCGCCATGGCGACCGGTGAGCAGCCAGTAATGCAATTCGCGGACGAGCTGGCCATGCAGGACCGGGACGGATTCCGGGCGATCCAGCAGCCGCATCAGCCGTAGCGCGGCGTCACTGACTTCGCCGTCCGTGGGCTCGTATCGCACGGCGGCGTTGTCAGCGACGGGCGCCGTCTTCATCTGCAGCGACAGTTCAGCGATGACCGCGGGATCGAGATGCAGCACCAGCGAGAGATAGGGCTCCGCAGCGCTGGCGCGCGTGATCTGGCTGACAGTCGGTGCGTCGGCCGTGATCAGCAGGCTGTCGCCGGCATTGAAGGTGAAGGTTTCGGTGCCGATGGTCACCAGCTTGGTCCCCTGCAGCACCAGGCAGACCAGTGGGCTCACAATGGCGTGGACCAGCCCGGTGGGCGCCAGCGAGCGGATCGTGGTCAGGCCGGGCACGGGCGTTTGGGCAAGCCCGGTTGCATCGGCATGAGCTTCGACATAGCGGCGAACTGCGGTGAGCAAGGCATCGGTCATGCCTCATCCTAGCCCATTCTAGTCGGCTTGGCTCGCCTCCTGGAGGATTAGGCAAGGAATGCCGAGGTTCCGGTAACGACGGTCGGGCGGGGGAGCCGTATTTCAGGGGCACCCCAACGCCACATAGGAGTGCTCACGATGACCACCGCCAGCAACAAGATCGCTCTCGTCACCGGCGCCAGCCGCGGCCTTGGCTGTAATACGGCGCTCAGCATCGCCCGCCATGGCGGCGATGTCGTGATCACCTATCAGAGCCGCGTCGAGGACGCGCAAGCTGTGGTCGCCGAGATCGAGGCGCTGGGCCGCAAGGCCGTGGCGCTGCAGCTCGACACCGGCGATGTCGCGGGCTTTACCGGTTTCGCCGAGCGCCTGCGTGCCGCGCTGAAGGTCACGTTCGGCCGCGACACCTTCGACCATCTCGTCAACAATGCCGGCCATGGCGACTACGCACTGATCGCCGACACGACTGAAGCGCAATTCGATCGGTTGGTGGATGTCCATTTCAAGGGCGTGCTCTTCCTCACCCAGGCATTGCTGCCGGTGATTGCCGATGGCGGGCGCATCGTGAATTTGTCGACGGGCCTGACGCGGGTGTCATTCCCCGGCTACGGCGCCTATGCGGCGGTGAAAGGCGCGGTGGAAGTGCTGTCCGTCTATATAGCGAAGGAGCTGGGCAGCCGCGGCATTGCCGTGAATACGGTGGCGCCAGGGGCGATCGAGACCGATTTCGGCGGTGGCGCGGTGCGCGACAATCCGGAGATCAACAAGGTGTTTGCCGACATGACGGCGCTCGGGCGTGCTGGCCTACCGGACGATATCGGCCCGATGATCGCGAGCCTGTTGTCGGAGAACAATCGCTGGGTGAACGCGCAGCGGATCGAAGTGTCGGGCGGTCAGGGGATTTAAGTGAGTGGACATGTAGGGTGGGCAAAGGCGCGTAGCGACGTGCCCACCATCACATACGCTGCTGATGAAGGTGGGCACGCTTCGCTTTGCCCACCCTACAGAATCGCGAGCATCAGCCCCTGCGGGTAAACGGCTCGATCCGCGCGGCGGTGCGCATGAAGGCGGCCATCACGGCGACGCCGCACAGGAACAGCACGACCTGCAGGACGTGTTCGCCAAAAGTGTCGAGGCCAAACAGGATCGACAGGGCCCAGCCGCCGGCGAAAGCAGCGCCGAACACTTCGGCGCCAATCAGGATCGCCGCCGAAATGACGGTGATGACGCTGGGCCAGTAAATGCGGCGGGATCCGGTGGAGGTGGTCATGGTCGATAAGGTCCTGTTTCGGGCCGCAATCTAGCGAAAAAGCCCGCTGCGGCAAGCGCTAATGAGCCTCAAAAAGGCCCTAGCCATGGTATAGCTCAACGCGTGATTTGGGCCGCAAAGCAGGATTTATGATGTCGGACACGCAGGTTTCGCCGGTTGCGTCGAAAGGTCTCGATAACCCCCTTCTGAAACCGTGGCAGACCCCGTTCGAAACCCCGCCTTTTGACGAAATCAAGCCGGAACATTTCATGCCGGCCTTCGAGCAGGCCTTTGCCGATCACGCCGGCGAGATCGCCGCCATCGTCAATGATGTCGCGGTTCCGGATTTCGCCAATACGATCACCGCGCTGGAGCGCTCCGGCAAGCTGCTCTCGAAGGTTGCGGCGGTGTTCTACGACCTCGTCTCCGCGCATTCCAATCCGGCGATTCTCGAGATCGACAAGGACGTGTCGCTGCGGATGGCGCGGCACTGGAATCCGATCATGATGAATGCGGTGCTGTTCGGCCGTATCGCGGCGCTGCGCGACAATGCCGCCAGCCTGCATCTGAAGCCCGAACAGGCGCGCCTGCTGGAGCGCACCTATACGCGCTTTCATCGTGCGGGCGCGGGTCTCGACGAGGCCGCCAAGGCGCGCATGGCCGAGATCAACGAACGTCTCGCCCATCTCGGCACCACTTTCAGCCATCATCTGCTCGGCGATGAGCAGGAATGGTCCTTGGAGCTGGGCGAGGATGATCTCGATGGGCTCAGCGAGAGCTTCGTTGCGTCGGCCAAGGCTGCTGCAGAAGAGCGCGGCAAGCCCGGCAAGGCGATCGTCACCACCTCGCGCTCGTCCATGGAGCCGTTCCTGCAGAGTTCGACCCGGCGCGATCTGCGCGAAAAGGCCTACAAGGCCTTCATCCAGCGCGGCAATAACGGCAATGCGAACGACAACAATACGACCATCGTCGAGATCCTGAAGCTGCGCGAGGAAAGCGCAAAGCTGCTGGGTTATCCGACCTTCGCTGCTTATCGCCTGGAAGACTCCATGGCGAAGACACCGGAAGCCGTGCGAAATCTCCTGGAGCGGGTCTGGAAGCCGGCGCGGGCTCGCGCGCTTGCCGATCGTGATGCGCTGCAGGAGCTGATCGCGGAAGAGGGCGGCAACTTCAAGCTCGCCGCGTGGGACTGGCGTCACTACGCCGAAAAGCTCCGCCAGCGCCGTGCCAACTTCGACGATGCGGCGATCAAGCCCTATCTGACCCTCGACAACATGATCGCCGCGCAATTCGATGTGGCGACAAAACTGTTCGGCGTCACCTTCCATGAGCGCAAGGATGTGCCGGTCTGGCATCCCGATGTGCGTGTCTGGGAGGTCAAGGATGCCAAAGGCGAACATAAGGCGCTTTTCTATGGCGATTATTTCGCGCGCTCCTCCAAGCGTTCCGGCGCCTGGATGACCTCGCTGCGCGACCAGCAGAAGCTCGACGGCGACACCGCGCCGCTGGTGCTGAATATCTGCAATTTCGCCAAGGGCACGAATGGCCAGCCCTCGCTGCTCTCGCCGGATGATGCGCGCACGCTGTTCCATGAATTCGGCCACGGCCTGCATGGCATGTTGTCGAACGTGACCTATCCGTCGCTGTCTGGCACGTCGGTATTCACCGATTTCGTAGAGCTGCCGTCGCAGCTCTATGAGCACTGGCAGGAGCGGCCCGAAGTGCTGCAGCAATTTGCCAAACACTATCAGACCGGCGAGGCGCTGCCGGATGATCTGCTCCAGCGCTTCATCGCCGCGCGCAAATTCAATCAGGGCTTTGCCACGGTGGAATTCGTGTCCTCGGCGCTGATCGATCTCGAATTCCACACCCAGCCGGCATCGGCGTCCACCGATGTCGCGGCCTTCGAGAAGAAGGAGCTGGAAAAGATCGGCATGCCGGAGGAAATCGCGCTGCGCCACCGGCCCACGCAATTCGGTCACATCTTCTCCGGCGATCACTACGCCTCCGGCTATTACAGCTATATGTGGTCGGAAGTGATGGATGCGGATGCGTTCGGCGCCTTCGAGGAAGCCGGTAACATTTTCGATCCCGCCACGGCGAAGCGCCTGCATGATGACATCTATTCGTCGGGTGGCTCGGTCGATCCGGAAGCGGCTTATGTCGCGTTCCGTGGCCGTGCGCCGGAAGCCGATGCTCTACTGCGCCGGCGTGGTTTGCTGGATGCGGCCTGAGGCTATTTGAGGTGAACAACGTGATCCGACGTCTCTTTGGACTTTGCGTTCTGCTGGCCGTCTCGCTCGGTGGCATAGCGACAGCTGCCGCACATCCTCACGTTTTCGTCGCTGCACGCAGCGAACTGCTCTACGCACCGGATGGCACCATCACCGGCGTGCGCCACGCCTGGACGTTTGACGACATGTTCTCGACCTATGCGCTGCAGGGGCTCGCGACCAAGACGCCGGGCGTCTACACCCGCGAAGACCTGGCGCCGCTCGCACAGACCAATGTGGAATCGCTGCAGGAATACAAGTTCTTCACCTTCGCCAAAGCGAACGGCAAGAAAGAACTCTTCAATGATCCCATCGACTATTATCTCGTGAAAAGCGACGAAGGGCTCACGCTGCATTTCACGTTGCCGTTCAAGACGCCGTTCAAGACCAAGCAGCTTGCCCTCGAAGTGTTCGATCCGTCCTACTTCATTGATTTCAGCCTGGAGAAGAAGGACCCGATCAAGCTCGTCGGCGCACCCGCCTCCTGCACCATGGGCATCCAGCGGCCGAACGATGGCGGTGCCGCCAAGGCGCAGACCATGAATGAAGACACCTTCATGAATGGCGAAAATAGCAATTTCGGCGCGATGTTCGCCAACAAGGTGACGGTGGACTGCCCATGATCAGATTGCGCGCCGTGATCGGGGCTGCGCTCTTTGCGCTGGCCTGCGTCGTCATCGCCGATGCGTCTATGCATGCGGCCTTCGCGCAGAATCCCTTCGGCGCGCCCAAGGGCGCTGTACCGGACTCGCAAGTCGGCGGCATTATCGGTTGGCTGCTGACCAAGCAATCCGAATTCTACCGTGCGATATCGTCCACCATTCGCGCCGCCAAATCCGATGGCAGCGCGGTGTGGACACTGCTCGGCATCTCCTTCCTCTACGGCATCTTTCATGCGGCAGGTCCCGGTCACGGCAAAGCGGTGATCTCGTCCTATCTCGTCGCCAATGAGGAGACCGCGAAGCGCGGGATCGCGCTGTCTTTCGTCTCCGCATTGATGCAGGCGCTGGTGGCGGTTCTGATCGTCGGCATCGGCGCGTGGCTCTTGAACGTGACTGCGCGCACCATGTGCAGCACCGAACGTGTCATCGAGATCGCCAGTTACGGCCTGATCGCTGCCTTCGGCGCGCGGCTGGTCTGGATCAAGGGGCGCGGTTTTCTCCGAGCGCTTCGGCCGTCGCTTGCCTCGGCTGGTCCGCAATTGGCAGTGGCGCATGCATCGGCGCACGCGCACAGCCATTTCCATGATCACGACCATCACCACGATCACGGCCATGCTCATGCTCACGCCCATACGGCGCATGCTGAAGCCCACGCCCATGCGCATCATGATCATGCGCACCATCACCATATCCATGATGACCACTGCGACCATTGTGGCCATTCCCACGGCCCGACGCCGGATCAGCTCGCTGGCCCCGGCGGCTGGGCACGCGGTCTGTCAGCCGTGCTGACCGTTGGCATCCGGCCTTGTTCGGGCGCGATCCTCGTTCTCGTCTTCGCGCTGGCACAGGGCCTGTTCTGGGCCGGCATCGCCGCCACCTTCGTGATGGGCCTCGGCACCGCTATCACGGTGGCAACCATCGCGGTCATCGCCGTATCCGCCAAAGGCCTCGCGTCGCGCCTCGCCGGCAGCAAGGACGGCAATGGCGCCCTGCTCATGCGGGGCATCGAGTTTGGCGCAGCGGCAATCGTGCTCGTCTTCGGCGTCGGCCTTCTGCTCGGCTATCTCGGTACTGAACCGGTACGGTGTTTCTAATTGACAAGTTTAGCCTGAAGCGCGAAGCCAGCGGCATCATGACCGAGCCCCAACCCGTCCAAACCGTCGCCGATCTGCCTGAGAAGGTCGGCGTGTTGCTCGTCAATCTCGGCACGCCCGATACGGCGGATGCCAAGGGCGTGCGCGTCTATCTCAAGGAGTTCCTGTCCGACGCCCGCGTGATCGAGGATCAGGGGCTGATCTGGAAGCTGGTGCTGAACGGCATCATCCTGAACACGCGCCCGCGCAAGAAGGCCAAGGACTATCTCAAGATCTGGAACACGGAGAAGAACGAATCTCCGCTGAAGACGATCACGCGCGCGCAATCGGACAAGCTCGGCGCTGCGCTCGGCAGCCACACCCATCTCGTGGTGGATTGGGCAATGCGTTACGGCAATCCGTCGATCCGCTCCCGCATCGATGCATTGACGCAGCAGGGCTGCGACCGTGTTCTCGTGGTACCGCTCTATCCGCAATATTCCGCGGCGACCTCCGCGACAGTCTGTGACGAAGCCTTCCGCGTGCTCGCCGGCATGCGTGCGCAGCCGACGTTGCGCGTCACGCCGCCCTATTATGACGAACCTGAATATATCGATGCGCTCGCCGTCTCCATCGAGAAGCATCTGGCGACGCTGGATTTCGTGCCGGAAATGATCGTGGCCTCGTTCCACGGCATGCCGCAGAAATATATCGACAAGGGTGACCCCTACCAAGCGCAATGCGTGGCGACCACGGATGCGCTGCGCAAGCGGATGGGACCGGATGCGCCGAAATTGCTGCTGACCTTCCAGTCGCGTTTCGGCTTCGACGAGTGGCTGCAGCCCTATACGGACAAGACGATCGAGAAGCTCGCCAAGGATGGCGTCAAGCGTCTTGCCGTTGTCATGCCCGGCTTCTCGGCGGACTGTCTGGAAACGCTCGAAGAAATTGCGCAGGAGAATTGCGAGATCTTCCTGCACAACGGTGGCGAGAAGTTTTCCGCGATCCCGTGCCTGAATGACAGTGATGAGGGCATGGACGTGATCCGGCAGCTTGTGCTGCGCGAGTTGCAGGGCTGGATTTAACAGTCTGTCGCAATGACCGCGCTGTGGTCATTGGTTGCCAAGCTGGCTTTTGCGCATTTCGAACCTTAAAATCCCCGTGAACGACAAAACAGTGAGATGCATCGCGTCTCGCGTCCATTTTGCCGCAGGGAGACACCGATGTCCGGGTTCGATATTTTCGCCATTGCCATTGCACTGCTGATCATCTTCACGCTGTTCGCCGGCGTGAAAACTGTGCCGCAGGGCTTTGACTGGACCATCGAACGCTTCGGCAAATTCACCCGCACGCTGTCGCCCGGCCTCAATCTCATCATTCCCTATTTCGATCGGGTCGGCCGCAAGGTGAACATGATGGAGCAGGTGATCGAGATTCCCGAGCAGGAAGTCATCACCGCGGACAACGCCACCGTGGGCGTGGATGGCGTCGCCTTCTTCCAAGTATTCGACGCCGCCAAAGCGAGCTACGAAGTCTCCAATCTGCAGCAGGCCATCGTCGTCCTCACCATGACGAACATCCGCTCGGTCATGGGCTCGATGGATCTCGACAAGATGCTGTCGCATCGCGACGAGATCAATGAGCGCCTGCTGCGCGTGGTCGATGCCGCGGTGGCGCCATGGGGTATCAAGGTCAACCGCATCGAGATCAAGGACATCGCGCCGCCGGCTGATCTGGTCGAGGCCATGGGCCGGCAGATGAAGGCGGAGCGCGTCAAGCGCGCCGAGATTTTGCAGGCGGAAGGGCAGCGGCAGTCGGAAATTCTCCGGGCTGAAGGTGCCAAGCAGTCGCAGATCCTGCAGGCGGAAGGCCGTCGCGAAGCCGCGTTTCGCGATGCCGAGGCGCGCGAGCGGTCCGCCGAAGCTGAAGCCAAGGCAACGGAGATGGTGTCGGAGGCGATCGGCCGCGGCGATGTCGCAGCGCTGAATTATTTTATCGCCGACAAGTATATCAAGGCATTCGGCCAGCTGGCGGAATCGCCGAACCAGAAGGTGATCATGCTGCCGCTGGAAGCCACCTCCATGCTCGGCTCGCTGGCCGGCATCGGCGAGATTGCGAAGGCGACCTTCGGCGAGCAGGGCGCTGCTGCCCAGGCGGCGCGTCGCGCCGGCTCGGTGCCACCGACCAAGCCGCCGGTGGCATAAGGATCACGCCATGGCAGAGATGTTTGTCACGCTCGGTACCTGGAACTGGCTGATCTTCGGCGTGCTGTTGATGGCGCTGGAGCTGCTGGCGCCCGGAATCTTCCTGTTCTGGCTCGGCCTTGCCGCCTTCCTGGTCGGCATGCTGTCCTTCATCATCACGCCGGGCTGGCAATTGCAGGTGCTGCTGTTCGCCGTGTTCGCTGCTGCCGCGGTACCGATCTGGCGCCGCGTCGCGCAGCAGAAGCCCGGCGCCAATCCTAACCCATTCCTGAATCGCCGCACCGATGCACTGATCGGTCGTGTCTTCACGCTGGATCGCCCGATCGTCGACGGACATGGCATCGTCCGCGTCGATGACACCGTCTGGCGCGTCAGCGGGCCGGACGTGGATGCCGGCACAAAGGTAAAGGTCGTGAAGGCGGATGGCGCGAGTTTGACGGTGGATGTGGCGTAAAGTTAAGCCACGCCTGCACGCAGCAGGTCGTGCAGATGCACGATCCCCACGGGCTTCTTGCCGTCGGTGACCAGCACTGCGGTGATTTTTGCGGTGTTGAGAATCTCCAGTGCCTCGCCGGCGAGGAGATCGCGACTGATGGTCTTCGGATTCTTTGTCATCACATCATCGACCAATACCGTCATCAGATCGGCGCGCATATTGCGGCGCAGGTCGCCGTCGGTGACGATGCCGACCACATGGCCGTTGTTGTCGACGATGCCGACACAACCAAAGCTCTTCTTCGACATTTCGACCAGTGCGTCAGACATCTTGGTGCCGAGCGGCTTCAGCGGCACGGCGTCGCCCTGATGCATGATGTCGCGAATATATTTCAGCAGCGCGCCGAGCTTGCCTCCGGGATGCAGAACGCTGAAATCGCGCGTGGTGAAGCCGCGGCCTTCCAGCAGGGCGATCGCAAGAGAGTCTCCCATCGCCAGCATCATCACGGTGGAGGTTGAGGGCGCCAGATTATGCGGGCAGGCCTCGCGCGCCTTCGGCAGGATCAGGGCGATATCGGCGGCCTGCGCGAGCGTTGAGCCCGCTTCCGAGGTCATCGCGATCAGGCCGATGCTGAAGCGCGTGGCGTAAGTGATGAGATTCTTCATCTCCGGCTGCTCGCCGGACCATGACATGGCCAGGATGACGTCATCGGCGGTGATCATGCCGAGGTCGCCATGGCTGGCTTCTGCGGCATGGACGAAAAAGGCAGGCGTGCCGGTCGAGGCAAAGGTCGCGGCGATCTTGCGGCCGATATGGCCGGATTTGCCGAGGCCCGTGATGATCAGGCGGCCCTTGGCATTGCGGATCAGGTCGGCGGCGGCAACGAAAGTCGGGCCGAGGTCGGCCTGGAGTGCTGCGGCGAGGGCGGTGACGCCACTGGCTTCCGCCTCCAGCGTGCGCAGCGCGGAGGCAATCGCCTCGCTGGCCTGATCGCTCATGCTCGATGTCGGGGTCTTGGAAAGCGCCATTGATCGGTGTCCTGCGGCCGGTCCATCGGCCTTTTTGATGGGCGTCCTTTAGCACGCCGCAGGCCGAGAAGCGAAACGCCGGCCCGGCATCTCAACGCGCCGTTAACCATAGCCGTTTTAACTCCCTTAACCATGAGTTGTCGTTTTCGGCTTCCGGCGAATTTCGATCAATTCATCCAAGTTTTTGATGGCGTTGGAGTTTTAGCGATCGTGAGGATGGGTCGGGCAGACCGGACGAGGAACCGCGCGCGGGTGACCGGCGCGGTCTCGGCATGTCTGTGCCTCGTGCTCGCCGTGCCATCCCCCGTTTTTGCGCAGGCTTTGACATCCGATCTGCTGGCCCCGGTTCCCGGTGGCTTCGTGCAGCCGGAAAACCTGCCGTCGCGCCGACAGGGCAACAACGTCCTGCAGCCGCGCGGCACCTTGCAGACCAGCTTGCTGTCGCCCGAACGCACACAGCAATCGATCATCACGCCACCGACGCCAGCCGCATCAGGCGCCGCCGGCAGCGGCTATGACGCGCTCAATCGCAAGCGCCAGCCGGTGAAATACTATCCCGGCCAGCAGAGGCCGAAGCGCCCGGTCGGTCCCGGCAGCCCGCCGCCGCCGCTGGTTCCGGAAACCCGCCCTATCCCGCCGTCGCAAAAGGCCGCCAAGCCGCCTGTCGCGCCAGCCATCGCCGGCGCCGTGATTGGGCAGCCCGCACGTAAGCGTCTGCCGATCGAGCCAGATGCCTATGCGCCCACGGGCATCCGCGTCGGCAGCTTTCTCGTGAAGGGCGCCGTCGAGATCATGGGCGGCTACAGCGACAACCCGGCACGCTTGCTGCAGCCGAAGGGGTCGGCGCTCTACCAGATCGCTCCCGAACTGCTCGCTGCGTCGAACTGGTCGCGCCATTCGGTGGTGGTCGATCTGCGCGGTTCGTTCACGGGTTATGCCAATGAATTCCCGTCGGCGGTGTTTCAGCAGGTCTCGCCGTCGCCGGAGAATATTGATCGCGCCGAGTTCAACGGCAAGATCGCCGGCCGCATCGATGCGACGCGCGACACCCGTATCAACACCGAAGCGCGCATGCGTGTCGGCGCCGACAATCCGGGCAGTCCGAACAACCGGCCCGGTCTTCGAGAATTTCCGCTATTCACGACGACCGGCGGCACGGTCGGCTTCGAACAGGATTTCAATCGCTTCCAGTTGAAAATGGACGCCCTGGTGGATCGCACCGTCTATCAGGACTCCAAACTGATCGACGGCAGCACCGCTACGAATACCGATCGTAACTTCAATCAATATGGCGGCGTCGGTCGCGTCAGTTATGAAGTGCTGCCCGGCCTCAAGCCCTTCGCCGAGATCCAGGGGGATGTGCGCGTTCACGATGATCGGGTCGACCGCTTCGGCTATCTGCGCGATTCCAGCGGCGGCTACATTAAGGCCGGCACCACCTTTGAGTTCACGCGCCTGCTGACCGGTGAAGCCTCGATCGGCTATCTCGCACGCAAATACACTGATCCGAATCTCGAAGTGCTCAAAGGTCTATTGACCTCGGCGTCGCTGGTATGGACGGCGACGCCACTGACCACTGCTCGCTTCATCACGACCACCTCGATCGACGAAACCACGGTGCCCGGTGTTCCCGGCGTGCTGACGCGGCTCTACACGGTGCAAGTTGATCACGACTTCCGCCGCTGGCTCACCGGTGTCGGCAAGTTTACCTACGGTACGCAGGATTATCAGGAAAACTTCCGCTCCGATAAACTGTATTCGATCGAAGGCAACCTGATCTACAAGATGAGCCGCGAATTGTGGGTCAAGGCGCAGGTCCGGCGCGACATTCTCAATTCGAACGTTGTCGGCGGCAGTACGGCCGCGACCGTCGTGATGCTCGGCGTGCGCCTGCAGCGGTAGCCCTCATTGCGAGGAGCGTCGCGACGAAGCAATCCAATTCTTGCTTCGCTCTCGGCTCCTGGATTGTTTCGTCGCGCGAAAAGGGCGCCTCGCAAGGACGGAGTGTTACTTCCACTTCCGCATAAATTTCGCCGTCTTCCGGTTGAACTTCACGCCCGAGCCATCGGGCAGGCGTGTTGCCACAAATCCGGCCGCGATGCAGGCCTCG
>CALRZK010000030.1:0-11692 GCA_943372615.1 Bradyrhizobium ivorense
TCAGCACATGTTCGATGCGCTTGAGGTCATCGGCCAAAGGCGCGCCGCCAATCTTCATCTTCACGACATTGTAGCCGCGGTCCAGATAACCCTTCATTTCATTAGCTAAACCATCAAGGCCTTTGCCCGGATAATAGTAGCCGCCGGCCGCATAGACGAACACTCTGGGGTTCGCCACGGTGCCGTAACGCTCTGACAGCAAACGGAAAAGCGGCTTGTTCGCGATCTTGGCGACGGCGTCCCAGACGGCCATGTCGATGGTACCGATGGCCACCGAACGTTCGCCGTGGCCGCCGGGCTTTTCATTGGTGAACATGGTCGCCCACACTTTGTGCGGGTCGATGTTTTCACCAGTCGAATCAATGAGATCGTCCGGATTTGCTTCGAGGATGCGGGGCGCGAAACGTTCGCGGATCAGGCCGCCCTGGCCGTAGCGGCCGTTGGAATTGAAGCCGTAGCCGATCACGGGCTTGCCGTCGCGGATCACGTCGGTCACCACGGCGACCAGGCTCAGCGTCATTTTGCTGAAGTCGATGAAGGCGTTAGCGATGGGGGAGGCGATCGGAGCGGTGCGCTCCCGGACTTCGACAATGCGCATGGTTTTTCCTCGTTTTCGCGTGGTCTCTTGCGGCAACACGGCGGCAGGCTTGCGGATGGCTTGAGGCAATACGCTGCGCACAGCCATCTCTGAAATGGTGATTTTTCATCGCAGACGTTCCGATCTAAGATGGCTGGAAGTCACCGTCATTGCGAGCGCAGCGAAGCAATCCAGAGCCCGACAAGGAAAGAACTGGATTGCTTCGTCGCCAAGGGGCTCCTCGCAATGACGGCGGAGAGGATTTTCATGCGCAGCTTCGATCCTGTCTCCCTCCGCCTGTTCATCGCCGTCTGCGAGGAGCGCAACATTGCGTCGGCCGCCAAGCGCGAGGCGATCGTCCCTTCGGCTGTCTCCAAGCGCATCAGCCAGATGGAAGACGAAGCCGGCGTGCAGTTGCTCGAGCGCGGCCGTCGCGGCGTCACGGTGACGGCGGCCGGCGAAGTGCTGTGGCGCTATGCGCGGGAGTCGCTGCAACTGCTCGATCGCATGCAGGCCGAACTCGGCGCTTTCGCCGATGGCGTGCAGGGGCATGTGCGGGTGTTCGCATCGAAGTCTGCCGTCGCACAGGTGCTGCCGGAGGATGTGAGTGCCTTCGCGAAGAAATATCGCGATGTGCGCGTGAGCTTAGAGGAGCGCGAGATCTGGGAAGTCGTGCGCGGCGTCGAGGAAGGCCGCGCCGATATCGGCGTGTGCTGGGATGCCGTCGATCTGCGCGGGCTCACCACGCATCCCTATCATCGCGATCGTCTGGCGGTGGTCGTGCATCCCGACCATGCATTGTCTTCGCGTGAAAACGTCTCGTTCGAGGAGACCATCGACTACGAGCATGTCGATATCGTCGCCCGCAGCATCATGCAGGCGACGCAGCGGAGCGCCGCCGCCGCTGCGGGCAAGCAGATGCGCTACCGCATCCAGGTCTCCACGGTGGATGCCGCCTATCGCGTCGTCGCGGCGCAGCTTGCCGTCGCCATCGTGCCGCAGGAAGAGGCATCGGCGATCCAGCAGACGCTGGGGCTCAAAGTGATTCCGCTCAGCAATGACTGGGCGCAGCGGCAATTCGTCATCGCCGTGCGAAACAAGGGGCTTAGCCTGCCGGCACAATTGTTGCTGGAAAGCCTCCAGAGCAGCGCGAAGTCGTGAATGACGACGGCCTTCGTTCTGTCTAATATGCCTAGACATATAAGGAGCCCGCCATGACCCCATCTTTCGAACCCGGTACGATGTCCCTGGCCGACTGGCACGCGATCTATCGCGGCGCTGTGCCGAAGCTGGATGCGCGGCATCACCCCCGCATCCAGGCGAGCGCGGACGCCGTCGCGCGCATCGTGGCCAAGGGCGAGCCGGTCTATGGTATCAATACCGGCTTCGGAAAGCTCGCCAGTGTCGGCATCGCGGCTGAGGATCTGGTCGCGTTGCAGAAGAATATCGTGCTGTCGCATTGCGCCGGCGTGGGCGAGCCGCTGTCGCCGGTGATCACGCGCCTGATGATGGCGCTCAAGATCGCCTCGCTCGCGCAGGGCTTTTCCGGTGTGAAGCTGGAGACGATTCTGCTCCTTGAAGCGATGCTCGCGAACGACATCATCCCCGTGGTGCCGGCGCAGGGTTCGGTCGGCGCCTCCGGCGATCTGGCGCCGCTCGCGCATATGACATCGGTGATGATCGGTGTCGGCGAGGCTTTTGCCGGCAATCAGCGTTTGCCTGCCGCGGAAGCGCTCGCGTCCGCCGGCCTCAAGCCGATCGAACTCGGCCCCAAGGAAGGCCTCGCGCTGCTCAACGGCACGCAGTTCTCGACGGCCTGCGCCCTGGCCGGCCTGTTCGAAGCGGAGCTGCTGTTCAAGAACGCCGTTGTCAGCGGCGCGCTCTCCACCGATGCCGCGCGCGGCTCCGACACGCCATTCGATGCGCGCATCCATCAGCTCCGCAAACATGATGGACAGATCGCCGTCGCATCTGCACTGCAGTCACTGATGGCCGGCAGCGCCATCCGCGAATCGCATCGCCTCGGCGATGTGCGCGTGCAGGATCCGTACTGCCTGCGCTGCCAGCCGCAGGTGATGGGCGCTGCCCTCGATATCTTGCGTCAGGCGGCGGCGACACTGCTCACCGAAGCCAATGGCGTCTCCGACAATCCGCTGATTTTCGCCGACCAAGACCTCGCAATGTCCGGCGGCAACTTTCACGCGGCGCCGGTGGCTTTTGCGGCCGACATGATCGCGCTCGCCGTGTGCGAAATCGGCTCCATCGCCGAGCGGCGCATTGCCATGCTGGTCGATCCCGCGCTGTCCGGCGTGCCGGCGTTCCTCACGCCGCGGCCGGGACTCAACTCCGGCTTCATGATCGCGCAGGTCACGGCGGCAGCACTGGTGTCCGAGAACAAGCAGCGCGCTTATCCCGCCAGCGTCGATTCGATTCCGACCTCGGCCAATCAGGAAGACCATGTCTCCATGGCGGCGCATGGCGCGCGCCGTCTGTCTCCGATGGTGGAAAATGCGTTCGCCGTCATCGCCATTGAGCTGCTCGCAGCTGCGCAAGGCTGCGATTTCCATGCGCCGCTGACATCAAGCGACGCTCTTGAATCCGTGCGAAAGCGTATCCGCGACGATATCGCACATCTCGACGATGATCGTTATTTCCATGCGGATATCGAGAAGGCGTTGTCCTTGGTGCGCTCGGGCGCGGTGGTGGAAGCGGCGGGGGGCACAGCGATTCTCGCGCTTTGACGGTGTTTCAGCGCCCTGCGCGCGCATATCGCGTCTAGTTTGATAGTAACGATGTGGCGCCTTCAGGGGCGGCTGATTGCGCAATCCTGTCACAGATGGCGCGGATATCGCGAGGCTGTGATCGATAAAATCGATGCTTGGTGCTCACTTACCAAAGTTGAGTCCGCGCGACGCTTGTCAATGAGATTCGTCTGGCGCACACTGAAGACGCGCTTCAGTATTAAAACTTTGCCGGTGGATCCACGTTGCTTAGGGGGCGACGGGACAACAGGGCGACTATCAAAACGGTGTAGCTCGCCGATCCCGCGCAATGGTTGGATGGCATCGACATGACCGTGAAGCTGGAACTACCCGGCACCGAACTCCTGAGACGCAGCAGCGGGCCGTCACTGCGCGAGCATATCGCGCGCGAACGCTATGTGCTGATGCAGCTTGCTGCGGGCCGCACGCTTGCGGATGTGATACAGGAGCTGCTGTTGAGCGTCGAGGCATCCTCGGGCCATCACATGATGGCATCGGTTCTGGAAGTCACCGAGGATGGCCGCTACCTGCGGCATCTCGCAGCACCCAGTCTTCCCACAGCCTATAACAAGGCGATCGACGGCGAACGCGTTGCCGAAGGTGTGGGCTCGTGTGGTACTGCTGCATATCGCGGTACGCCGGTCTATGTGGCCGACATCGCCACCGATCCTTTGTGGAAGGACTATCGTGATCTCGCAGCCGAGCATGGGCTCGGTGCTTGCTGGTCCACGCCGATCAAGGGCATGGACGATGTCACACGCGGCACATTCGCCGTTTATTACGATGCGCCGCGCTCGCCACGGCCACACGATCTCGAAGCCATCGCGGCCATCACGTTGACCGTCGCGCTGGCGATCGAGAGGCATCGCACCGATCAGCAGCTTCGGCGCATCCGTGCGGAGCTAAGCGCGGCGGCTAAGGCCAAGCTCTGAACGACAGCCTGTCCGGTGGCTTCGGCGTCACGGGTCGACTGTTAGCGCATGCAACCATTCGGTTCCATCGGCGTTGTCGCGTGGTTCCCGAGCATGGTTCCGGAAAGCTGATACCTGTTTTCGGCCAAGATCATGCTCCAATCGATCGAGTTCAGGGGCAATATGGCTGAATAAATAACGACGCCGATCGGCATCGGCGTGCACGGCGCAAAACGTCTGCCCTCCGTGGACGTGGACACTTTCAATATCGAGATCAAAGATGGTGACGGTTTTCTGGGCGATCGCGCCAGCAAGGGCGCGTTCCAGAAGATCGTCGAGGACCTGCGCAAGCCGCTGAAGAAAAACGGCGACGATCCGCTCGGCAAGAAGCCGGTCAAGGAGATCGGCAAGAGCGAACTCGACGAAATCCTGGTCGGCGACGACGTCAAGGCCGCCGCCCTCGTGCATGGCGCCATCGAGGAATTCGCGCATGAATTCGCTTATGTGATCCAGCGCTTCTTCAAGAACAAGGTGTGGGAAGACACCGAATGCATCGTGGTCGGTGGTGGCTTTCGCCAGAGCCGTGTCGGCGAACTCGCGATCGCGCGCACCGATATCATCCTCAAATCCGAAGGGCTGAAGGTCGATCTCATTCCGATCCAGTACCATCCGGATGAAGCCGGCCTGATCGGCTGCCTGCATCTGGCGCCGTCCTGGATTTTCGAGGGCTATGACAGCATTCTCGCTGTCGATATCGGCGGCTCCAATATCCGCTGCGGCGTGGTGGAGACGAACTGGAAGAAATCGAAGGATCTCTCCAAGGCCCAGGTGTGGAAATCCGACCTCTGGAAACATGCCGATGACGAGCCCACGCGCGAAGGCGCGGTGGAGCGGCTGATCAAGATGCTGAAGGACCTGATCAAGGCGGCCGAGAAGGAGGGCTTCAAGCTGGCGCCCTTCATCGGCATCTCCTGCCCCGGCGTCATCAATGAAGACGGCACCATCGAAAAGGGCGCGCAGAACCTGCCGGGCAATTGGGAGAGCAGCAAGTTCAACCTGCCGGCGTTGATTGCGGAAGGCATCCCGAGCATCGGCGATCACGACACCGCGGTGCTGATGCATAATGACGGCGTGGCGCAGGGCCTGAGCGAGGTCCCGTTCATGCAGGATTTTGCCCGCTGGGGCGTGCTGACCATCGGCACCGGCCTCGGCAATGCCCGCTTCACCAACCGCAAGAAAGATGCGGGGAAGAAGGACAAGGACGAGAAGGACGACAAGAAGGCGAAGAAGGGCAAGGATTGAGGCTGTATCGCCGGCGCGGGCGTATGACCGTCCTGTGTCCCGGACGCGATGCGGCATTCTTATGCCGCTTCGCAGAGCCTGGACCCCCACAGGCTCCGAGTTCGGTACGGTCCCGGTTCTGCGAAGCAACGCTACGCGTTGCGTCGCGCCCGGGAAACGGGAGCGAATCGATCTCGTGCAGAGCGTAGTTGGAGCGCTGTGCGGGCCGGTTTTGAGGGCAAACAGTGCTCTTGCGGGCGTCGGTGGCGTTTTCCTGGTGCCGGCCTGGCTGATTTCGCGCTGTCGTGGCGGGCTGGCGACGGAATTTCGGTTCGCGACGCTTGTCTGTCCCGCCGTCCTCGCCTAGAACACCGCCAACCACCCGGCGGGCGACCTCCGGAATTCGGCACCAAGGAGAGGTGGCAGAGTGGTTGATTGTACCGCACTCGAAATGCGGCATGGGTGCAAGCCCATCGGGGGTTCGAATCCCCCCCTCTCCGCCATTCAGCCGTTTAGGCCCCTGAAAATCCAATTTTATCTATAGAATAAGGCATTTCTAAAAAGGCCGGTGGTACACAGGAGTGGACACACCGTGAGCCTCAACATGCTTCAACCCATCAAAAAAGACCACACGAAGAACTACTGGTTTCGTCGGCGTGTGCCGGCGAAATACCGCAAGTTCGGCATGCCGTCGGAGATCAAGTTCTCGCTCGGAACCGCAGATTGGGACGAGGCGGTGCTGCGCTGCCAGGAAGAGAATCTGAAGCTGGAGCGCACCTGGCGCGCCAATCTCGAAGGCGAGCCGCCCTCGGACCTTTCGCACATGCAGATCAACGCGCTCGCAGGCGAGTTCTACAACGAGATGGTGGCGAGCCATCGCGACGAGCCTGGCCGTCCCATCCTTTGGGAAGAATCGCTGCGCGCGCTGGAGAAGAAGAAGACGCGGCTGATCAGCATCCAACCGGTCGGCGTGCACCTGCGCTTCGCGTTCGGCGACGAAGCGCGCGAGTTCCTGGCCCGTCGGCGCCTGAAACTGGTCGGTGACAGATTCGAAACCTTCATCAAGGCGTACGTCAAGGCTAAGGAGCATGCGAGCAGGGTGCTGCTTCGCCACGCGGAGGGCGATTACACCCCCGATCCGGAGCAGGCGAAATATCCCGCGCTCCAGTTGACCGAGCCGAAGAAGCCCTTCGAGGGCCTGTGGACCGAATTCTGCGAGGCGAAGAAGATTTCAGCGTCGACCAAGAAGAAATGGCGTCCGTATTTCTCGGCGTTGATGCTTCGGGTCGGGTCGAGCGACATGAACCTCGTCACCGAGCAGCATCTGCTGGATTGGCGGGACGCGCTGCTGGCGACGAAGCTGTCACCCATCACCGTCAAGGACGGTTACATCGCCGCCGCGAAGGCCTTCTTCGGCTGGTGCAAGCGGATGAAGAAGCTGCGAAGCGACCCGAGCGCGGAAGTCGTCGTCGACGTCAGCGAAAAGCATGAGACCAAGATGCGCGGTTTCACGGACAAGGAAGCCGCGATCATCCTGTCCGCCGCGTTGGCTCCTATGAGCAAGCTGATGGCGCGGGAGAATGCCGCGGCGCGCCGGTGGGTGCCGTGGATCTGCGCCTATACCGGAGCCCGCGTCAACGAGATCACGCAGCTTCGGGCCAGCGACGTCCTGAACGTGGACGGCATCGATTGCATCCGCATAACGCCCGAGGCCGGAACCGTGAAGACGCTGCGGGAGCGCGTCGTTCCGATCCATCCGCATCTGGTCGAGCAAGGATTTCTCGACTTCGCTCGGATGAAGAAGGGCAAGGCGCCGCTGTTCTATTCCGTCGCGCGGCAGCGCAACCCGGACCGGAAGAATCCGACCTACACGTCGGTCGGCAACAAATTGGCCGAGTGGGTTCGTGAACTCGGCATCAAGGACCCACGGGTCGCGCCGAACCATGGTTGGCGCCATCGCTTCAAGACCGCGGGCCGCAAGGCGAGGATGGACTGGCTGATCCTCGACGCCATCCAGGGGCACGCGCCCCGCACCGAGGGCGAGGAGTATGGCGAAGTGCCGCCGGACGTCATGCAGCCAGAGATCCTGAAGCATCCGAGATACGATGTTGCTGCCGGAAAACTCCGCGACCGGCGAGGCGATGCGAACAGGAGCCGTGCCGGGAAAACGAAGGAGCCGGCGTGACCGCCCACTTTGCGGGTTGAGAACGGCCGAGGCGATCGTCGGACGACTTATCCGACGGATCCGATCCGCCAAGCCTCGCGTCCTGAGTGGCCCGCCGCCGACCGTCGGGCCGAGTGATACCCGCCTGATCACGCCGTCATTGTGTTATGCAGTCAAAGGCCCGATATTGGGGGCGGAGAACGCATGGATAAGGTCGTCACCATAGCAGAGAGGGACGCGCGCGAAGCAGCGCGGCGACGATCGGCTGCGGACGCGATCATCGCGAAACTGAAGGCATTTGCGATTTCGCGCGGCGGCCGGTTCCTTGTGTTCGGATCGGCGGCGGTGGATGCCATGTCGTCCGAGAGCGATCTGGATGTCGTCGTCGATTTTCCATCGGATCGCGAAGGCGAAGCCGTCGACTTCGTTGAAGACTTGTCACGAATTCACGACCTGCCTGTCGATTATTACTTGAGATCGTTGGCAAGCGAGCGGTTCCTCGCCCGGATAGCGAATGAAGCGGTGACGCTGTCATGAGCGACCCGCGTTGGACGGATGTCGATGCTGATATCGACCATGCCATTCTGCAGATCGGAAACGCCGTTCGCGCGTTCGACCGCGGAGGCTTCGATTCTCCGGACCTCGACGCGGTATGGGAACGGTCCAATGCGTTTCTCCATGGGATGGAGACCGGGTATTCGCTGCTGGAAGCCGCATTGGAGAAGATCCTTTCCATTTTGAAGGAAAAGAGCCCGGTCGAGGGGCAGCACTCGCACAGGGATCTCGTCGAGCGGGTCTCAAGGCAGATGACCGGCGTTAACGCGAGGCCTGCGATCATCGACGCAGATCTCAAGAAGGACTTGCTCGAACTTTTGAGGATGCGCCATAGGGCTCGGAAGGTCATCTACGACGACTTCGACGCGTCGAAGGCGGGGCCTTCGGTCGCGGCCGCGCGACGGGTCCTGATCGGGCTCCGGGACGCGATCGCTGCGTTCAAGGCTGCGGTGGATCCGGAGCCTGGCGAGGACGACGAAAATTCCGCGTCGTCACGGCCTCGCATCTGACGCCAGCCATATCGCGCCGAAGTCGGCTTCCGATATGCACTGGACCTGGTACGGCGATGGCGCGGTACCATTTCGTCGCACACCGAAAATATCGCGTCGTTTTCCGTTTGTGCGACCAGCCCATGAGCGTCGGCAGGGAGCGAGGCATTCACATCCTCTGCCGTTTGGATCCGGATAGGCATCGCCACCGCGAGGTCTACAGTTCGAAGCATCAGGCGGTCCGACGTTGTTCATGCGATGCGTACGGCATCATCGGCCCGTTTCTTCGCTGCCGGCGAACAAGGCGCCGGCCCCGTACCGATCCTCCCAAGCAGAATCCGACTTCGCTCGGCCATTGCAAAGATGGGAGGCAGTCAGCTATCGGTTGTGTGGGGGATCGGCGGGGGCGAGCTTTTCATGTGGCATGACAACGAGACGGAGCGCGACTTCCTGAATTTTTCGGGCGTCGCGGACACCGTGGCCGAGATCGTCGTGCAGGCGCGAGGGCGCCCGGTCTCGATCGGGGTGTCCGGTTCGTGGGGTATCGGCAAGTCGTCGATGATCAAGCTCATCCGGGCGTCCGTCGCCGCGCGCCCCCTCCCTGCCGGCGAGCGGCAGTTCGTCTTCGTCGAATTCAATGCTTGGCTGTATCAGGGCTACGACGATGCGCGGGCGGCGCTGATGGACGTCATCGCTTCGAAGCTGGAGGCGGAGGCGGCCGCGCGCGCGACCGCCGTCGACAAGACGAAGGCGTTGCTGAAGCGCGTCAACTGGCTACGGGCCGCCAAACTCGTCGCCGTGCCTGCGATCTCGCTCGCGCTCGGCCTGCCGCCGACGGGCCTGGTCGGCGACGTGATCGGCCTCGGCCGTCGGGCCTTCGACGAAGGCCTCGGCGGCAACCTAGCCAAGGATGCCGAAGCCGCGGCGGGCAAGGTCGCGGACGCTGCAGGCGGACTCCTGGATCCGAAGCCCGACGAGTCGCCGCCGAAACAGATCCAGGCTCTCCGGGATTCGTTCGAGGACATCCTCGAGGAGTTGGGGATCACGCTGGTGGTCCTGATCGACGATCTCGACCGCTGTCTTCCGGAGACCACGATCTCGACCCTCGAGGCCATCCGTCTCTTCCTGTTCCTGAAGAACACCGCTTTCGTCATCGCCGCCGACAACGACATGATCAAGCACGCGGTCCGCAAGCATTTCGGCGGCATCCAAGACGATCTGTTGGTCACCAACTATTTCGACAAGCTGATCCAGGTACCGATTCGGGTCCCGCCGCTCGGAACGCAGGAAGTGCGCGCGTACATGATGTTGCTGTTCGTGGAGAACAGCGTCCTGGACGGTGAGATCCAGGAGAAGATCCGCGTCGGCATCTGCAATCAGCTTCGCCGGACGTGGGAAGGCAAGCGCGTCGACCGGGCGTTCGTCCAGACGCTTCATGATCCGATGCCGGACGAACTGATCGGCAAGTTCGATACCGCGGACCGCCTCGCCCCGTTGATGACGACCGCGTCCGGCATCGCCGGCAATCCCCGTTTAATCAAAAGATTCCTGAATGCGCTGTCCATACGGATGTCGATCTCGACCGCTCAAGGCGTCGGTGTCGACGAAGCTGTGCTTGCCAAGCTCATGCTGTTCGAACGTCTAGGGGACACGAAGGCCTATGCTTCGTTGATCTCCGCGGTCGGTGCCAGCGAGTCCGGGAAACCCGCGTTCCTCGGCGAGTGGGAGGAAGCCGCAAATGCGGGCAAGGAGCTCGATCTCCCGTCCCCGTGGAACGCTCCGTTCGTGCGGGAGTGGCTGACGTTGCCGCCGGCCCTCGCGGAGGTCGACCTCAGAGGCGCGTTATACGTCAGCCGCGAGCATGTCGCGCTGGTCACTTCCGAGGATCGCCTGTCGTCAGAGGCCGCGGAACTGTTGACCGCTCTGCTGCAGAATCCGGAGATGGCGGCGCGCCTCAAACCGCGGCTGCAGACGGTGCAGCGGCTCGAGACGGCCGTGATCATGGATCGTCTGCTGGAGAAGGCACGGCAGGAGCAGGAATGGGGCGTGCCGCCGATACTGGAGGCCTGCCTGGCCTTGTCGGAGGTGGATCCGCCTCAGGGCAGTCGTCTCGCGGCCTTTCTCGCCGAGCGGCCGGCCGCGCAGGTCAAACCCAACATCGTACCGAAGATCGCCGATCAGCCCTGGGCTCGAGGTGTGCTGGAGAAGTGGGACGGTCTTGACGTGTCGAGGCCGGTCAAGAACGCAATCAAGAGAACGTTTGAAAATGGGAACGTCGCAATCTAGCGGTGGGCCGGGGCCAGGCGTGCCGATGGTTCCGCCCTGGACGCCGCCATCGCCGCCACCCGAGCCGCAAGTGCCCGAACCGGGTACTCCCGACCCATCGCCGCCGCCGCCGCCCGATGAGCAGCAGCCGTCGCCGCCGATCCCAACGCCTCCGGCTGTCCCGCTGACGGCGGCGCCGCCCGTGGCGCCCGCAGCACGCTTCCGGGGCACGCGGCGCAGCCTCGGAGACTACGCCCGCAGCGGCAACCGGGACGATCTGAAGAAGGCGCTCGGACACTACGTCCGCAGCGGTTACTCCGGCTCGGCGACCGCCTCGGCCAGGCTTGGAGGGACCGCGGCGACGGCGCAGTCGCTCGGTAGTGCGCTGTCGAACATCGCCGCCGGCCAGCCTGCCACGGCTGGAAGTCCGCTCGATCCGGCGCTTCTTGCTGGCCGCTCCGCGCGGGAGGTCATGGACGCGGTCGTCGAGGCGGTTCGTCCCACCGACGGCACACAGGACGCGGAGGCGGCGCGCGCGGCCATTCGCGACGCGTTGTCCGAACTGCTCACGCACTACCCCGAAGCGGACCTCTTGAATCTCGATTCCGAACAGAGAGACTTCGTCATAGAGCGATATGCCGCAATGGACGTCTTCCGACGGTTCGAACTGGATGTCGGCGTCGCGATCA
>CALRZK010000031.1:0-11649 GCA_943372615.1 Bradyrhizobium ivorense
GAGGGTGCCGAGGCCGCTGAAACCGGCGACGAGCAGTTGCTGATTGCCGGCATCACGGGCATAGGTACCAAAATTGATCCACCAGGCCGTGTCGCCGACCCCGCCCTGGGACCATAGCCAATTGCCGACATAGGACGAGTTGGTGCCGCGCGGCGCGCCGCCACCCCATCCGACGATGGATCCTTTCATGTCGCCATTGACCCGGATCGACAGATTCCCGCCATGTTCCGGGTACCAGGCCTGATAGTTGTTGCCGGTGACGAGCGGCTCGTAATCGTTGCCGCCGATCGTGCCGACGATGAATCCGTCATACAGCGTGCCGCGCGGCAGATTGTACGAATTGCTGCCGTCCGATTTCAGCACCGGAGTGGACTGAGTACCGGCAGTGTAGACGCCATAGAGCGAGTTCTGCGTGTAGGCGCCGCCGACGAAGAGATCGAGATCGCCGGTGCCGGTGCGGATAACGCTGAAGATCTCGTTGGAAGTGCCGGCCAGCACATGGCGATCGGACAGGGTCATGTTGCCCTGCCCGGCCAGCTTGCTTGCGGCCTGCAGCGCGCGCTGGTTGGCAGCGTGCAGATCGGCACCGGAGCCGAGGCGGATATCCCAGGATTGCGAGCCTTGGGCGAGCATCGGCGCCACGGCCCAGAGCTTGTGGCCAGCTTCGGGGCCGTTAAGCACAATTTGTGCGCTGGCGGGATCGGCAGCAGTAATGACTGTTCCTGCGGTGACGGTGATCGTCCCCATTAGGTAGCCTGTAATGACATCGCCCGGCCCATAAGTCTGGAGGTCGTCGGTGATGCTGCCGCTCTGGACGTAAATTTCCATCAGCACACCGGTCATTAGATCCCCGCCGGGGAATGTGAAAAAGCTGCCGCCGAGATCATTGTCGAATGGCGGCGTGAACGTCGCATCGCGAGTGGCAGGCACGCCGTTCAGCAGGATCGTCTCATTGATGATCCAGCCAAGATTGTCCTCCGGCGTTGCGGGCGGCGGTGCAAAGCCGTCATTGATGCTCCCCTTGATGTCGAGATTGCTGCCGGCGCGGATCACCAGTGCACCGGGTTCGCCGGAGCCGTAGATGCCGGTAAGCTGCGTGTTGGGATTGAGGCTCTGATAGCGGTAGCCCGACAGGTTAAGATCGCCCTTGACCGTAAGCTTCCCGTCTGGCGCCGCGCTGGCGATCTCCACGCCCGGGCGCAGATGGAAGGCATCCGAGTATCGGCTCAATCCGCCGAGACGCGTCAGCAGGTCTGCATTGCTGAGCGCAGCCGTCATGAAAGATTCGCTGCGCAAATGCACCTGATCGAGACCGAGCTTGCCATCGGCAGCGACTGGCGCAGCGCCGCTATTGTTCTGCACGATCGTGCCGTCCGCATCGGTCGGCGAATAGGTCCAGAAGCCATTCACGGCGATGCTTCGCGCGCCGCGGATGTCGTAGCTGCCGCCGGCATCGATATCGATATTGCCGCTGGTCTCGCTGAGCCGTCGCGCATTGATCGTCAGCGTGCCACGCGAAACACTGTCTGCCGCGCGCAGATCGATCGTCGCCCCCGATTGCAAGGTGACGCGGCCGGCCTTGCTTGTCAGTTCGACGATGGCGCGGTTCGGCGCATCGATGGGATCGCCATCGCTGTCCACGCGCAGCACGGTGCCGTGCGCATCGAGCCGCGCCGTTGCGCCGAGCATCAGGCCATCTCGGGCCGCGAGGCGGATGGTGCCGACCCGCTCGCCGCTGGCGTCGATCGTGCCGACAACTGTCAGACCGCCGCCATCGACGGAGATATCGACGACATTGGCGCGCAGCTCGTGGCCGATGACGAGATCGCCCTGCTTGATCTGGAACACGCGCTCGCCGAACACGCCGCCCGTGGTCAACCGTTTATTGAGCCCGGCAAAATCCGCGATGGTCTGGCCGCGCAGTTCGACGTTGCCGGACAGCCATGGCAACACATTGCCGCCTGCGACAGTGGACCCCGTCGCCGTGCCGCGCACAGTGCCGGCGAGATCGATACGGCCGGCGGTGTCGCCAAGAGCCGTGACCGACAGACTGCCGGCTTTGTTGTGCTCTGCCGACAGATTGATCACCGCGCCGCCAGCTTGCAGGACATTGCCGTCAGCGCTTTCGATGGCGACATCGCCACCCCAGCTATATTTGGTGACATCGAACATCCGAACTGCGCGTCCGGACATATCGATGCGCGAACGGCTATCGAGCATAACATCGCCATCCGCGGTTAGTGTCAGGCGTCCGCTCGGCAGCACAATCGCGGTGTCCAGATGGATAATGCCGCCCTTGAGATTGAGCGTCGCGCCCAGCACGTCGGACTGAATAGCTGCGAGATCGGCGCCCGCGGGCGCGACCACATTGAATGCACCGCCTGCATTGATCGACAGAACCGAGCCAGCGCCGCCGCTCAGCAGTGGCGTGGTCAAATTGAGGTTGCCGCCGGAGAACACATCGCCGTTTTTCGATTGATAGACCGAGAGCGTCCCCTTGTTGTTGCCCTCGATACGCTGAGCTGCGGTGATATTCACGGTGCCAAAGCCGAGGGCCAATCGGTCCACCGTCACCTGGTTATCGACGCGCATGCGCTCGCCGTAGCCGAAGGTCACGCGATCGGCGACGAGATTCAGCGTACCGCTGCCGGTGCCCGCTCCACCTGGAATGATGGCGCCGGGCGGCAGGCTCGTTCCCGGCATGTTAACGCCCTGCTCGTTAGCACGAATGCCCGACCAAACGAGGGACGCGGTTGTCAAGGTCGCAACGTCAGCGGCGCTGCCATAGCCGTAGATCGCAGGTGCGTTCAGGACCAGTTGTGCGATGTTCGAGCGGTCGGTGAGCGGATCGATGGTGCTGAGATCGACGGTTCCGAAAAAGTTTACCGACTGGTTCGCTGACAAAACAAGGCTTTCCAGTTTGGGAATGCCCGCGCCCTGATTGCCCGCGATGAGGCGATCGAAGATCTGCTGATTGAAGGCCATGCCGCTCGGTAGCAGGCCGGCGGCGCCAGCATTCGCAAGTGCCGCCTCGGTTCCGATGTTCACCGACGACACGCCGAATTGCAGAACCCTCGCGCCATAGCGCGCCGCCGGATCGATGGTCACCGTGCCGCCGGACACCAGGGCAATGCTGCCCTCGGCGAACAGTTGGGTCTCGCCGCTGCAGACGGTCAGGCAACCGCCGATGACGATGCCGCCGCCGCTGCCTGCCGGTGCTGTCGATGGCAGGAACTCCAACAGGCCGTTGGAAACCGCCAAAGTGCTGAAGCTCGACTGGAACAGATAACCACTGGAGGAGTCGAAAGAGGTTGGCCCATGACCGAGCATGCTGACTTTGGCCCCCTGCTCGATCGTGATCGATCCGCCTGTCCCCGTTGCGAGCAGCACCTCGCCTGCGCTGAGCGCGGCACCGCTGCGGACCACGACGCTGCCGCCATTGCTCATCACCGTCACGATCGAATCCGCGAATCCTTCGGTGACGAAGGAGCTTGGCAGCAGGCGCCCCCCGACAACCAATCGCGGCGCGCCGATGGCGCTCAGGGCGCTATCCGCGAGGGAAATGAATCCAGCCGTCTTCTGGCTGGACACGGCGAGGATTTCGAGGCGGGCCCCGCTGTCCTTTCCGAGCAAGGACGTGTAGCCGGCAAATCCGCCATCGGCGCCAGCGAACAGTGCCTCGCCATTGAAACTCAGTGCGGACGGCGCCGTTGCGGCAGCTGCCGTGAAGGCAAGAACGAGATTTTTACCGTCGCCCGGCAGGAAGGGACGCGGCCAGCCGAGTTCGCTCGCTCGCGTTGTCGCGAATTGCGAATAGCTCGTCTCGTTGTAGGTCGCGTGCTGGCGCACCGTATCGGCCGAAGACAACACAATCTGCGTCGGCAGGCTATCGCGGAGCGATGTATTGGCGACGCCGAGATAGCCGCTGGCGCGATACGATCCGCTCGCCGTCGGCATGACATAGTTTGATGCGGGCGAGATGGTCGCGCCTAGCTCGACGCGGAAGGCGCCGGGCAGCAGGGCATAGGTCGAGGGCAGCAGCGTATAGATGCCGGCCGGCAATCCCGGCACCCCGGCCGGAATCGTGATCTGTCGGCCAATGGACGGATTACCGGCGCCTGCCTCCGGCGCGATCGGCGCGTAACCTCCGGCGAAACTCGGCACGATGGCATAGACATCATTGCCAGAACGGCTATAGCTCAGCGCCGGATTGGCATCGGCCAGCGCATATTTGAGGACATTCACCGAGCCGCCGCGGCCGCTGATGAAGCCTGCACCGGTCAGTTCGCCGCCGCCACGCAGATCGACGAGCGCACCGCCCTGTACATCGATCTGGCCACCGCTCAGCACGACACCAGCGTCTGTCCTGTCAAGACGGATCTGAGTGTGATCCCGGCGGCCCGTGATGCTGAGAAATGCGGTTTTCGTTCCGTTGTAGAGCCAGTCAAGCCCGTCCGCCGTCCCGCCATAAGGCACTAGCAAACCATCGAGCGAGGCCGATGTAATGCTACCCGGCAGCAGACGAACCTGCCCGGCCGTATCGCCGATCTGCACCATGCCGCCCGGCGCGCGTACGATACCGCCCTGCTCAATCACTTTGCCATCAAGCAGCAACCGACCGAATGCGGACAGCGGCAATGCTGGCACATCGACATAGCGGCGAATCGTCAACGTCTCCGCCGCCTGGATACTCCCGAACGCGCCCGTGGCCGGATAGACTTGCGCGGCGGTCACCGTCACATCGCCCGGTCCCCTGAGCATGGTCCGTGCCGCGCCATAGGCCGCAGCTGCGATCGGGAACGTGGCGTCACCGGCCGTCGGTCCGTCATTCTGCAGCAGTCTCACATCGCCGCGGCTGACGAGATCGACATCCACAAAACCGCGCCGGTCGATTTGCAGACCATTGATTATTCCGAAGGCGCCAAAGCCCACCTGATCGCGGATGTCGATGAGATCGGCGGAGACCATGAACACAGCGTCGGTTGGGCGGGTCGAGAAACCGGCCATCGCGTTGGTGACGGTCGGCAGGATCGTGTTCAAGCCACCATCGAGATGCCGTGTAGCGCCCGCAAGGAACACATGAGGCGCAGCCAGCGCGATATGCGTATTCGCGTTGACGTTCTCCGTCAGCGCATAAGCGTAGCCATAGAGCCGCAAGCTCTGCGCCAATGCCACGGAAACATCACCGTCGAAGCTGATGAGACCTGTCGATAGCAGCGACAAATTGCCGAACCCACCAGCGCCAAGCTTATCGACGCCAAGACGCGCGGCACCGTAACGGAGTGTGGGGTCGCCTCGGCCGGGACGCGCGTCGCTGCCGAGCGGACTGCTGCCCTGCTGTTGCGCAATGACAAAATCGCGCGCAACGCGGAGTTCACTATCGATACCGCCTGCGACGCTCGTGTCATAGAGTGGCGTGTCCAGCGCGAGCGCGAGTGTGCCGCCCGCCGCGTCGGCACCGCCGGCGGCTGCACGCAGGCTACCGTCGAGATACAGGCCGTGATTGGATTTGAGGATAATCGTGCCACCATCGCTGGCGACCGCGAATGGCGACGACGACCGCTCCATGCTGGTGTTGAGCGGCAGATCAAGCACGGTGCTGGTGCCGGATGCATCGAGCACCGCGCCGGGGCGAATGATGACGAACAGATCGGGTGCCTTGGCTTCGCCCGACTGTTCCCAATCGAGACCGCCGCCGCCGATGGAAATCGTGCCGCCTGCCTGAACATAGCCATAGGTGCGACCCAGACGATCCCGCGCGGTGACGGCACGGCCGGCCACGTCGAGCACGGCATGATCGCCTATCCAGATCGATTGATCGCGGGCGCTACCGCTGGCGCGCGAAGCGAAAATGTCGGCGTTGATCAATGCGTCGATCGAGATTGTGCCGCCCCAGGCGTTGAGCGTACCATCGACGGTGATCTGCTTGCTGCCACCGCCGCGGATGGTGATCGTTCGTTCCGGATCAACGCCGACCACCGATCCGGTCGCGACGATAATCTGGCCATCGGAGCGCAGCGTCAGATCGCCGCCTGCACGTTGTGTGATTTCTGCGGCAGAAGGGCTGTCGAGGTAGACAGGCGGCGTCCACAGGTCGAACGCCTTTGTTACGGTCGAACCGGTCGGCAAAGAATAGGCATTAGCAGGAATCCGATAGACAGGCGTTTCAACGGCAAGCTTGGCGCCTGCCGCGACGGCGATACCGTTATGGCCGTAAGCGCTATAGTTCGAGAAGCCGCTGCGGAAAAGCGACGTGTCGAGATTTAGCAGAGGCTTAACTGCGACACCGTTCGTAACAGTTGCTCCCGCAAGGATCGTACTCCCGGCGGAGAACGTGACGTCCATCGGAGCGGCAACACCCACGCTGAGAGTGACCTGCGTGGGAACTACCGGTATGCCGTCAGGGAATGCACTTGGGACGATATAGTTCTTCGGAAACGCATTCTCTGCGTCCTGGATGACTGTGATCACCGATCCCGCACGGAATGTCGGTGAAACCTGGACCCAATCCCGAATATCAGGATCGTAGTAGCGGACGCCTCCAGACGTTCCGGTGCTATTGCCGCGCACGTCATAAGAAACACCATCGACCATGACGTTGTAGCCGCCCTCGAAGGGCCACGGAACCGTCCAATCACTGGCCAAGACAATCGGTACCGAAGGTGATGTCGGCCTGCCGCCGATCTCTTCGCCGACCAACGCAATCGACCGTGTGTAATGATAGTCCGCCGGCAGCGCTTCGCCCTTCCGGACGAGGATATCTTGCATCAGGACCAGATCAATTGGTGCTTCCTCGCCGGCTGCGAGCTGGCCGTTATTGCGCAAAATCTTGCCGCCGATGCTGATGCCCGGTCCGGATTCGACACTCAAGGTGCCGCCGCCGGCCATGCCATACGCGCGGATGTCGCCATCGAGCGTCAGGCTGCCGAGTTGCGTATTGCCCGTTAGCGTGCGGTCCGCGATCAGCGCGACATCGCCGCCCCTACCGCCGGTGAGCTTGCCATTCGTGGCGACGAACGCGCCCGACGACACGTCGATCA
Source organism: Bradyrhizobium ivorense (assembly GCA_943372615.1). Taxonomy (GTDB): domain Bacteria; phylum Pseudomonadota; class Alphaproteobacteria; order Rhizobiales; family Xanthobacteraceae; genus Tardiphaga; species Tardiphaga ivorense_A. The sequence goes on from CALRZK010000031.1 coordinate 7,041, forward strand.
GGCTCCCCTTCTGCGTGGCCACATCGCCGGTGGATTCCAAGCGTACCGCGCCTCCATTGATGAAGGCCGCTTTGTTCGGATCCTGCGGATTGCTCTGCGCATTAACCCACAGACCCGTCACATCTAGCGTGACGCCGCTGTGCAGAGTGACGTTCGATTTGCCATCGATCGCAAGGCCAATGGCGGCGGCGGTGCTGGTGGCAGACTTGAACACATTGCTGACGGAGATGCGCCCGCTATGCGCGGTGACATCGGCGGCGAGATCCACGACCGGCGCGATGATATCCAGCGCGCCGCCAACGGCCAGAGTTAGCTTGCCATTGATGGTCACCTTGCCGGCAGTTGCCAGATCGAGGCCGCCGAGCTTCATCACGCTCAGGCGGTCCGCATTCAGCCAGAGAGTCTGGCTGCGGTCACCGGGCAAGACGCCCGACAGATCGAGACCGGCCGTGATATCCGCGATATCGCCGATCCGGACATCGGTGTCATGCACGCCGAAGCGGCCATCGTAATTATAATTTCCGGTTGCGAGGGTCGCCGCCTGCGCGACGATGGTCTGCGTCGCCTTGTAGCCGTCGGTGACGCCATTCGGCCGCTTGCCCGATTGCCGCTGGCCCTGCACCACGTCGGCAATGATGTCTGCTTCGAAAATCCCGGTCGGCGCCGACAAGATGAGCCGGCCGGCATCGCGGCCGACCGAGTAGCCATCCTCCCAACGCAGCGAGGTGCGACCGCGGTCGAACACCGTGGTCCAGATCTCGGTGAGGCGCTTGTCCTCCTGGCCCTGGATATTATGCGTGCGGCGGAAACCGCCGGCGAAATTGGCAAATTCCATATCGCTCGGTGCATCGTCGATGCTGTAGCGACGCCCGTCCGAGCCGATCAGATTGGTGGAACGGATATAGCCGCCCGCGAAGTCGAGCGATCCGCCGGAAAGGTCGAACCTAGAGCCCTTCTGCGCGATCACCTCATTGGCCGAAAGCGTGATGGTGCCGCCGACCGCCGTCCACTCGCCGATGCCATGGGCGGTGTTAGCGAGATATCCGCCGACTTCGAGCAGGCCACCCTTGGTGTAATAGCGATCGGCGTCGTAACCGCCGGTGCCTTTGGGCACCAGCGTCAGGGTGCGGATATCGACCCAGACATTCTCGTTCTTCAGCAGGCTGCCGTCCCGGTTCTGCGGCGAGTCGCGCAGTTCGTTGCCCTGTATATTGACCTGCATATTGTTGGCGCTCATCGCCAACGCCACATTGCGCACGCCGGAGACATCGAGCGTCGCGCCCGTCTCGGTAACGATGCGCTCCTTGGCCGAGACTGCGATCTGGCCGCCCTGCGCCGCCGTATAGGAGCCACCCTTGAACGTGACGATGCCGCCCGAGACGATCTCGACGCGCGACTGATCCTGACGATCGGCCAGCAGCGACAGATTGTCGAACATGCCCGGCACGATGGCTCCGCGTGCCGCATTGGCGACCTCCGATGCCGCGATCAGACCGTCGCGCTGGCTATCGAGCGCGGTTTCCGTGCTGTCCATTTCCGGAAGGATCGCCGTCAGCGCATTCTTGCCGAGAGTGACGCTGCTGGATGTATCGGATGCCGCGTTGAGCAAATGGATGGTACCGCGATTATTGACGGAGGTGGTGGCAAGCAGCGCGCCCTCCTGCAGCAATGTTCGGCCGGCCAGCGTGATGTCGCCTTGCTGGGCCAGGATCAGGCCATGATTGGCGACTGTGCCGCCGCCCGGCGTCCAGGTGCCGTCGCTTGCTTGCGTGCCGGTGACGATCTCGATACCGCGCGTCGTCGAAACAGCGTTGGTGTCCGTGGAAAATCCGCGCCGCAGCACGAAATCATTGCCGGCAGCGAGAATGGTCTGCCCTTTGGGCGTCGAGATGGCGCCGTGATTGCTGACTTCGGAGCCAATCATCAGCACATAGCCGCCGCCAGCAGTAACCGAAGACGGCGCACGTGTCGCGATCAATGCCCCGGCCTCTACGGTGACCTTGCCGCCGGTCGCCTTGAAGCTAGGCGTGTAGCTGGCGCCATCAAAAGGGCTGAAGATGCCGCTATTGGTGAACTGGTTCGGCGAGATATCCGCCGCAGCCGCGATCAACGAGCCGACATTCACCTGAGCATTGCCGCCGAAAATGATGCCGTTCGGATTGATCACATAGACATGGCCATCGGCCTTGATCTGACCGAGGATCTGGCTCGGCAGGACAGTCTGCCCGGCGACACCGGTAACGCGATTGAGCGCGACCCAACTGCTGTTGCCCTGCTGGTCGAAAGTCAGCTTTGTGCGCGCGCCAACATTGAAGCTCTCCCAGTTCAGCACCGCCTGCGGCTTGGTCTGGCGAATACCGACCTGAGTCTGGCCATTGGCATCGGTGCTTTGTGCCAGCGTTGTGTCGGCACCGGTCCATCCAGCCGGCATGTTCGGCATCAGACCACCGGCTCCAAGGCCATTCGGAACAGCGACCGGTGCTGTTCCTGAAACCTGCGCCGCCGCCGCAGCCGCCCGCGCGGCAGACTGCACCGCTTGCATATCCTGCACGGCACGCGCCGCACGGGCTAGTGACTGCTGCGTTTGCTGTGCCGCTGTGGCAGCTCGCCGCGCGGCATCTGATGCTGCATCCGCTGCGATGTTGGGCGCGGAAAGCGCACCGCCTCCACCGCCGCCATTCAACGCACGAGCATTGGCCGAAGGCAGCGCCGAGAGAAGCGCCAACATACTGGCGCCAGCGAGCAGGACGGTCCGTTCGAGAGAGCGACGTGGCTTTTGCGACACGATGAAATGGCGATGGGATGCGCGAATGAGCGACGTGTGACGTGTCATGACCGGTCTTTCAAAAATGATTGGATGGCGGCGAATGATGGCGACGGTTAGCGGGATTGTGTTTCATCCCTGCGGACAACCGCGCTGGCCGTTTCTGGCCTCGGATCGCACCCAAACATGCGGGAAGACGTCGCTCTGAAATCGCGCAACATTGCCATTGAGTCCGTGTCCAACTGGATCAAGCCGTCGGGACCACAGCACCGGACAGTGTCGTCCGTGCCATCGCCTCCAATCCTTGGACGAGATGACGCCGTCAAAAGCGGAACTAGTTTTTACGAAATCTTTTTTGACGACGCTCGGGCGCCCGCGCACGCGACGGCCAAGACGATCGCCGCCCTACCCGACCAGGACGATGCCACCTGGAAACGACCTGACCGGTACCTTGAAGACCTGCGAAATCTGGCTCATGACCATGTCGAGCCGGTTGATCTCGAAACGGGCGCTCACGAGCCGCTGCGCCAGCGCCGCATCGACAAGAACGATTCGGCCCGACCGATAGCGGTTGACCTCGTCGATCACTGCGGCCAAGGGTGTGTTCCGGAAAATCAGCATGCCACCGCGCCACGATGTCAGAACCGGAACATCCGCCCCGCTGATCTCGCCGATGCCTTGGTTGCCATAAGCCACCCGCTGGCCGGCCTGCAACGTGACGTCGCGGCCATCGCATTGAACATCGACGTCGCCTTCGATGCAGGCGACCTCGACAGCGATATCGCGCCGACGAATATTGAACGCGCCGCGAGAACTGCGCGCGCTTCCCTCTGCGGCAAACACATTGAACGCGTTTGACATCGCATGCGGAATGTTGACCGCTGTCTCACCAGAGATCAGCTCAATCGACCGACCCTGCCCATTATCGCGCACAGCAATACTGGTACGCGTATTCAATTCGACCGACACTGCGTCCGACAGGGCCAGTTGCCGCCGCTCACCCGTTCCGGTTCGGTAGTCTGCAGCCAACTCCGCAAATGATGGCCACAGCTCCAACGGCGGACGCACGATCATGACGCCGGCTGCGGCCGCCGCCATCGCGCCGCCGCCGATGAGAACGGCGCGCCGGCTCGGAATCATGACAGATGTCTTACGGGATAGACGCTGCTTGGCCAGTTCTGCAACGGGATCATTCAAGACGCGCCAAAGATCGCCCGCGCGCGTCAGCGCCGCGGCGTGGGCTGGACTGGCGTCCCGCCAGCTCCGCAGATCGGCGAGATCGTTCTGTGTCAGGTCCCCCAAGCTGAGACGCGACAGCCAGTCCAAGGCCTCACTCGTTAACCTGTCCTGCTGCTGATCGTCGGGCTCGCTCATAGTTCGGTGACCGGATAATGACAAACGTCTTCTACAGAGACGAGATCAGAGGTTGAAAGCGGAACCATTTTGTCAAATTTTCTTTGCAAGACGGGCTTCGCAGTGCTTCAGCGCGATCTGGAGTTCATGGCGCACAAAGCGTGGCGAGACGTTGAGCCGCTTGCCGATTTCCTCTTGGGTCAGCTTCTCAAATCGAACAGCGATCAAGATTTCACGTTGCCGGGGAGACAGTTCAGCCAACGCTCGCTTCAGCACGTCGAATGTCGAGCGTGCTTCAACGATCCGGTCCGGACCTGGACTTTCATCAATGAGTTCGTAGAGAGCATCAATTTCAAGCCGATCGGCACGCCGGCTTTCAGTTCGCCACCGGTCTCGGGCGAGATTGACCGCACTGGTGAGGATATAGCTGCTCGGATTTTGCACGGGTCCAGCAGGGTCCTGGCGATCCATGCGCAGATAGAGTTCGTGCAG
>CALRZK010000032.1:0-11627 GCA_943372615.1 Bradyrhizobium ivorense
CGCTATATTATTATGGCCGGCCATACCGCGTCGTGCGCCACTACCCGCCGGTCTATCCGGTCTGGTACGGACCATGGTGAGCCACAGGCCCGGACATCCGGGCCTTCCTCCATTGGCGTCTGGAGGGCCGGGGTCGGCTTCCAGATATATCCCCGACGCTTTGCGGGATTTCCTGGTCGAGGGGAGCCGCAAGGTCGCTGGCCATTACGAGCGCCTGCTCGCCGGAGCGGAAGACGAAAGCGAGCGCGGGCTCTATCTGGATCGCATCGCGAGAGAGCAACGCGTGATCGAAGGCCTATTGAGGCCGCTAGGGGGCGCACCATGGTGACGCGGACCATTTTGGGTATTGTCTTGCTCGGACAGATAGGCGCGATGTGGGTCGTTCCGATCGTGGCCGCTCAGTCCGCGCTTCTGTTTTCCCATCAGGATAGTCGCGAGGAGGAAGATCCGCGTTAGCAGGTTTCGGGATTGGATGACGAAGCGCGGTTCGATCGGACGTCGGTTGCTGCATGGATATCTTGGAAGAAGACATTGAGTTTCGAGGGCACGTGGTGCAGGTCAGGCGCCTGGGCGCGGGTTGGGTTGCGCGAATAAGGAGACCCGATGGAATCCTCCTGCCGCGTTCGCCGCTCACCGACGATCTGCTTCAACGCGACTCGGTGATCGAGAAGGCAAGGCACCGGATATTGCCGGTGGTCGGGTCGGACCTGGAGCCCGGATGAGCCCGGGACGAGCAAGCGCATAAAGTGCAGCCGTCGGTAGGGCGGACGTCTAAAGTTTGGTGGGCTCCGGATCTGCCGGACGACATGTCGACGTGCAAGCGCCACGGTTCGGGTCGGTGAAATGCCCTTCACCAATGTGTGCTTCCGAACGCTGTTGCTCCACGCCCTGAGTAGGCCGATTATCTCGTGGAACCCTCCGAGGACGCAGCCATGAGATTTTGCGGCTATGGCGATGCGAGCGTCTGGCGGACGATGCGGCCGAACGTCTGGGACGTTGCGGCACTCATTCTGGTGTTTGGCGCGCTGGTGCTCATCGTCTACGGGTTGGAGCAGACGGCAGCTCCCCTCGCTCCTGGCCGGACGACAGTTTCGCTCGATCCTGCGCATCTCCCGTATTATGCGCTCCGGACCACGCTCCGGATGCTGGCCGCCATTGTCTGTTCGACGATCTTCACTCTGATCTATGCGGCGGTCGCGGCCAAGAGCCGACGGGCGGAGATCGTGTTGATCCCATTGCTCGATATCCTGCAATCGGTCCCGATCCTGGGCTTTCTGACCTTCACCGTAGTGTTCTTCCTGAACCTGTTTCCCGGACGCCTGCTCGGTGCCGAATTGGCCTGCGTATTCGCGATCTTCACGAGCCAGGCTTGGAACATGACGTTCAGCCTGTACCAGTCCCTCCGCACCGTGCCGAAGGACCTGGCAGAGGCCGCACGGGCGTTCCATCTGTCGGCCTGGCACCGGTTCTGGCGGCTCGACCTGCCTTTCGGGATGCCCGGATTGGTCTGGAACGCCATGATGTCCATGTCGGGTGGCTGGTTCTTCGTCGTTGCATTGGAGGCGATAAGTGTTGGCTCCACGACGATCATGCTGCCTGGGATCGGCTCCTACATGGCGCTGGCGATCGAGCGAAAGGATCTCGCGGCCATCGTCTACGCCATCGTGGCGATGCTTCTGGTCATCGTCGCCTATGACCAACTGCTGTTCCGCCCGATCGTCGCCTGGGCGGACAAATTCCGGTTCGAGCAGACGGCGTCCGCCGAGACGCCGTCGTCCTGGGTGCTCGATCTCTTCCGCCGGACGCGCGCGCTGCGTGCAATCGTGCGCCCCTTCGCGGTTATCAAGCGCCGGATCGCGGATTTGCGTCTTCCGTTGCCTGCGCCGTTGTTCTCCTCGGGGGCGGATGAGCGTATCTCCCGCCCGGTCGATGCCCTTTGGATCGCCTTCGTCGCGGCCATGACGGTCTACGCGGCTTGCCTGACGTATCGCTATCTCTCAGCCACTCTCGGTCCGAACGACGTGATGCTCGCCTTCCGCGAGGGGCTCGTCACTCTGGTCCGTGTGGCCATCCTGATCGTGCTGGCGACCCTGGTCTGGGTGCCGATCGGGGTCTGGATAGGCTTGCGGCCCCGGATCGCGGAGCGCATTCAGCCCGCAGCCCAGTTTTTGGCCGCGTTTCCCGCGAACCTCGCGTTCCCGGTCTTCGTGGTCGCGATCGTCCGTCTCCGGCTGGATGCGGACATCTGGTTGAGTCCCCTGATGATCCTGGCACCCAGTGGTACATCCTGTTCAACGTCATTGCGGGCGCCAGAGCCTTTCCCTCCGACCTCCGGGAAGCCGCGAACAGCCTTCACCTCAGGGGATGGAGGTGGTGGGTCAAGGTGATCCTGCCCGGGGTATTTCCGTACTACGTCACAGGGGCCATCACTGCTTCCGGCGGTTCCTGGAATGCTGCGATCGTCGCCGAAGTCGCGAATTGGGGGGACACCCACCTACATGCCGTCGGCCTTGGAGCCTATATCGCCGCGGCCACCGGGGCCGGCGACTATCCGCGGGTCGTGCTCGGAATCGCGACGATGTGCGTATTCGTGACCTTGTTCAATCGCTTGGTCTGGCGACCGCTCTACGCCTTCGGCGAGCGACGCTTGCGTCTGGGCTGAAAGGTGTCTGCCATGCACGATCGATCCGCCCTCGTCGATATCCGCGGCGTCTGCCGGTCCTTCGCGAGGGATCGCGGAGAGGACCTCGCAGTCCTGGACCGGGTCGACCTGACCATCCGCCCGGGCGAGATCGTGGGGCTGCTCGGGCGTTCCGGATCGGGCAAGTCCACCCTGCTGCGGATCATCGCGGGGCTGATCGCCCCATCGTCGGGGACCGCGACCTGCCGCGGACTGCCGATCGCCGGCCCTCCGGACGGCGTCGCGATGGTTTTCCAGTCCTTCGCGCTCTTCCCTTGGCTCACGGTGCTGCAGAACGTGGAGCTCGGTCTGGAGGCGCTGGGTATCGATGCGCGGGAACGGCGCGGGCGTGCCTTGGCGGCGATCGATCTGATCGGCCTCGATGGCTTCGAGTCCGCATATCCCAAGGAGCTGTCCGGAGGCATGCGCCAGAGAGTGGGCTTCGCCCGCGCCCTCGTCGTGCATCCGGACTTGCTTCTGATGGACGAGCCGTTCTCGGCGCTCGACGTCCTCACGGCCGAGACGCTGCGGACCGACCTGATCGATCTCTGGATGGAGGGGAAACTGCCGATCAGATCGGTGCTGATGGTGACGCACAATATCGAGGAGGCCGTCCTCATGTGCGATCGTATTCTACTGCTTTCGTCCAATCCGGGCCGCGTCGCCGCGGAATACAGGATCGACTTGCCGCATCCTCGCAGCCGCGATGATTTGCGCTTCCGCCAGTTCGTCGATGCGGTCTTCGAGCGCATGACACAGACCGGCACCCGCCGCGCTTCGAACGAAGGGATGCAAGTGACGGGCGTCGGAATGGCCCTGCGGCATGTCTCGTCGAATGTCCTGTCCGGACTGGTCGAGACTCTCGCCGGGCCACCCTACGGCGGCAAGGCCGATCTGCCGGTGCTCGCCCATCACCTGCGGCTGCATGCCGACGACATGCTTCATCTCTGCGAGGCGCTGCAGCTTTTGCGCTTGGCAGCTCTCAGTGGAGGCGACATCGTGATCACCGAGGAGGGGCGGCGCTTCGCTGATCTGGCGATCGACGACCGCAAGAGGCTCTTCGCCGAACATCTTGTCCGCCACGTGCCGATCGCCGGACTGATCCGCCGCGTGTTGGACGAGAGGCCGACGCACACCGCCCCGGCGGCGCGCTTCCGCAACGAATTGGAGGACCACATGTCCGAGAGTGCGGCCGAGGAAACGCTGAAGACTGCGGTCTCATGGGGCGGTACGCCGAACTGTTCGCATACGATGAGCAGTCGGAACTCTTCAGCTTGGAGAATCCTGGCTGACGCGTCTGGCACCTCGCCGGACAAGTGCGCACAGAACAAGTCGGGTATGGTCCCGCGCTGCGATGCTTCAGCTATCGTCCGCGTCGATCGACGAAAATGCGCAGGGCCGCGCCAATTCGACGAACCGCGTTTGAGCCGGATCTTCCGCGGATCCCACGCGGGCGGTTGCGTGTAAAACATGGAGCATCTATAATGATAGTTGTAGCATCATAAACAAGTTTTCATGCATGGATGTTGTTGCGCGGTTCGCGGGACCCGGAGGCGAGATCGAACTCATTCGGTCGCGGCTCGACGGCACGCTGGCCTATTACGAGGACGGCATTCTCCAAAGCCAAGGAACGTCCGCCGGCGAAAGCGTCTTCACATACGTGAAGCTCATGGTCGAATTGCTCCACAGACCCTCGCGAATACTCGTGCTCGGGTGCGGCGCCGGCAATCTGGCAAGCGAATTGGATCGTCGTGGAAAGGTTGTCACGGTAGTGGATACGAATCCGCTCAGCTTCATGATCGCGCGGCGTTACTTCACGCTCCCCGCGCGGGTGAGGTGCGTTACGGCTGACTTCCGGAGCGTGATCGGGCGGGAGGAGGAGATTTACGAAGGGATCGCGATCGACGTCGCGGCGCCGGGCTTCAGCACGAGACGCACCTTTACAGAGGAGATTTGCGACACTCTCCGTTCGCGTTTGGCGCCAGGCGGCCGGATCGTCATGAATCTGACCATCGATAACGACCTGGATCCGACGCCCGATCGCATTGCAGCGATGTTGTCCGGACGAACCCTGCACCCGTGGATCGTCGATGAGCGCGGTGTGGAAGGCCGAAACGCGGTCCTGGCCTGCACTCCTGAAAGACTGGCGTCGCGCCGATCTGCATTCACCGCCCTTTTGCGCAACCATGGTGAAGAGTGGCTGGTCAGGAAAGGACGTCTTGGCGGCGCCGGTCGTGTGCACTCTGTCCAAAAATGCTCATTCACCGTCCGCAAACATGAGAACAGCGATGAACGATGATCTGCACGCCACCGATTGCCAAGGTTCCATACTCAGCGATGGAGACTCGGTCACGCTCGTGAAGGATCTGAAAGTCAAAGGGGCCAACACGACTCTGAAGCGAGGGACGCTCGTCAAGAATATCAGGCTGACGGCCAATCCCGCTGAAGTCGAGTGCAATACGAAGCAGGTTCGAGGGCTTGTGCTCCGTACCGAGTTCCTGAAGAAGGCTTGAGCGGGTGACCTGCGCGCTTCCCGCCGGTCTCGTGGATAAGACGCGGGCGATGCGCCGGAGAAAGCGGTGGTCGCCGGAAGAACAGCGTCTGCTAGTTTCCCACCTGGAGAAGGGTCTGCCCCTGCTGCGTATGGCCAGAAAGCTCGGTCGCTCCGTGGGAGCAATCGAAGGAAGGTTGAACGCGATCGCCGTGCGGAGGTTGCTGAATGCGGAAATGACGAGGACCGAGCAAGAGCACACTGGAGAGTCGTCTGGTGACTAGGGTGGACTTGTTTCTCCTCTGCTTGCGAAGCCTCCTTGTCGTGGCAGGATTTGCGCGGCATACCGGCTGTTCAGCCGAGCGCGGCGTGAGAACAAGCGCAGTGATGCACAGTCGGCCGGGTCTGCGGCACGGTTTCGATAGGCACGGTCGTCAACCGTGTCCGCGGAGGCCGTGGCAGACCCGTTCGATGTCGGCAGCCGCGGAAGGCGCCTTGTCGGCCGAAACCGGTGGAGAGAAGACGAAGCCCTGCACGACCTCGCAGTCGAAACCGACCAGGACATCCACTTCCTCCTGCAGCTCGGCACCTTCCGCGACCACGGTCATCCCGAGGCCGTGCGACAGCGCGATCATGCCGCCGAGCAGCTTGCGCTTCTCCGGCATGACGGAGATGCCGTCCACGAAGCTCCGATCGATCTTCAGGCAGTTGAAGGGCAGGCGGGTGAGATAACCTAGAGAAGAATAGCCGGAGCCGAAGTCGTCCAGGGCGAGCTGGACGCCTATTTTCGACAGCCGGGTGAGGGTGTCGCGGACGCGGTTCTTGGTGTGATCCACGAACAGACTTTCGGTCAGCTCCAGACACAGCAGATCCGGGGGGAAACCTGTCTCCGCAAGCGCGGTCGCGACCACCGTTTCGAAATCGCCGTTCCAGATCTGAGCCGGAGATACGTTCACGGAGATGGACCGCCTGGGTAAGCCCGCGTCCAGCCAGTCGCGCCCTTGACGGCAGGCGTTGCGCAGGACCCACCGACCCAGATCGACGATGAGGCCGGAGTTTTCCGCGATGGGTATGAACTCCGACGGCGATATCGGGCCGCGCTCCGGATGAGACCAGCGTACGAGCGCTTCGAAACCGGTGACGCGGCCTGTCTTCAAATCCAGCTGCGGCTGGTAGTGTGTCTCGAGAGCGCCGGTTTCGACGGCCTGGCGCAGGCTCCGACCGAGATCCAGTTTCTTGTCGACGGCCTCTGCGTACGCGGGCTCGAAGAGCCGCGCCTGACCGCGTCCGGCCTCCTTCGCCATGTAGAGTGCGAGGTCCGCGTTGCGCGCTGCGACCTCGGCCGTCCTGCCATGTTCCGGCAACATGGCGATGCCTATGGTGGCGCCGATGCAGGCTTCACCTTCGGTGAGGTCGACGGGCGCCGACAGCTTCGCGATCAGACGTGTTGCAAGGTCCAGGATGCCGACGTGGCTCGATCGATGTCCATGCAGCAGCACCGCGAATTCGTCCCCGCCGAGCCGAGCGACGAACGATCCCGGATCGGTCTCCCGCCGCAGCACGTCCGCGACGTGGATGAGCAATCGATCGCCGGCGAAATGGCCGAGGGTGTCGTTGACCTCCTTGAAACGGTCGAGATCGACAAACAATAGCGCTCCCCCGCTGGCGCCGGACGCGCTGTCTTCGACGAGGCCGGCGAGCCGGCGCTTGAAGAGGGTCCGGTTGGCGAGCCCTGTCAGAGGATCGGTATAGGCCAACTGCTCAAGCCGACGCTCGGCCTCCTTGCGGTCGGTGACGTCCTGCGCCGTGCCGATGATCCGGACGGCCTTGCCGTCGACCGCCTCCACCTTGCAGATCACCGCGAGGTCCCGGGCCTTTCCGTCGGTGTGCCGAATGCGCAGGTCGATCCCTTCGGTCTCGCACGTGCGCAGGATACGCGTCTGCATCGCCCAGAAACGGTTGGCATCGTCACCCAGGAAGTATGGCCTTATGTTCTCGGCCGTCGGCTCGAACGTCTGCGGATCGAAGCCGAGCAGATGATAGAGCTCCGGCGACCATGTCGTCTTGCCCGTCTTCAACTTGTGGCGCCAGGTCCCGATTTTGCCTAGCCGATGGGCCTCCTCGAGAGCTCGGGTTCGCTTGTCCAGCAGCGATCTGGCGATGTTGAGCTGGGTGATGTCGCTGGCCGTGCCGCGGTAACCTTCGAACCTGCCGTCCTCGGAGAATATGGGTTTGCCGCTCGTGCGGATGCTGATCCGTGAGCCGTCCTCGCCGATCAGGGAATAGACGAAGTCGCGGAACGGACGGTGTGCTTCCATGTCCGCCCTGTGGAGGGCCATGGAGGCTTGCTCCTCGGGAGCAAAGGGCATCTCCCAACGCGCCTTTCCGCCGGAGGCGACCGTCTGCAACGCGGCATTGCCGGCGAGAAATTTCGGATAGGGCAGCAGGCGATGGTCGGGACCGGTCTCCCAGCACCAGTCCGAAGCGGTGCTCACGAAATCAGCGAGCCGCTGTTCGATTTCCGCCGAGCGTTGCAGCGCGGAGGTTTCCAGGGTGACGTCGCGGACGACGCCGAACACGCGTCGAACCTGTCCTTCGGCGTCGAAGTCCGGTTCGCCGTGTACTATGCAGTGGAGCAGGCCGCCATCCGGTTTGCGGAGCCGCGTGTGAACCGCGTAAGCCAGACCCGTTTTCCAGCATTTGAGATAATGCGACTTCAGCTTCTTCCGGCTTTCCGGCTCGGACCGCTCCTGCAACGTTTCGATCGGTAAGAACCCGTCGATGGTTTCGCATTCGTACAGACTGGCGAATTCCGGCGAAACCCAGATGTCGGTCGCGCCCGAACTGTGCGCCTCCCAATAGCCGATGCGGGCGATCCTCAAGGCACGCCGCAGTGACTGCTCGTCGTGCCAACGACGGAGTGCTTCGTGAGCGGAAGGCCGCTCCAACGAGAGTTTTCGAACGGCCATCTTTCCCCACCAAGACGACAACGTAAAAAGATACGATCGAATAGGTATCATGCAGCAATAAACGATTGGGCCGAACCACGGACGAAGGCCAAAATCCGTCATCTGTGGTGTACTTTGTGTAAATGTTCGGACGGGAAGATAGTGGGCTTCCCGTCCGGCTGCCCGTCAGTTCATCGGACGGCAGCGGTTGCGCTGGCACGCAAATTGTTCGCCGGCGACAGGAGAGGGCTTGGACAGTTCCTCGGCCGGATTGAGTACGAAGATCGCGTGAGGATCGAGGGATCCGAACTTGGGCGAGCGGAGCCATGGAAGCGAGCCCGCCGAAGCCGGTACGGCTATCCAGCTGCTGCGTTTCCAGTATCCTACAGGTCGGCTAACGTCCGGCGATCGATGATGGCTGGCACCCTTTGGTTGGGTGCGGAAATAGAAACGAGTTGAGGTAGATGTCTATTCGTCTGGAGCCGATGTCGCCCCGCAGCAGCACCGGGCCGGCCTTCCTGAATGGCGGCGGCGCATGCGGCCAGTTGATCGCCGAAAAGGACTGGTCGGTGACGTCCTTGGGGGCGATCAGCACCTGGTCGCCCTGCCTCAGGAACGCCATCTCCTTGCTGCTTCGATCGCATGTGCCCATCGTGATGCTCTGGGGCGAAGACGGCGTCATGCTCTACAACGACGCCTATTCCGGCTTCGCGGGTGGGCGCCATCCGGAGCTTCTGGGGTCCACGTGCGTGAAGGATGGGCGGAAGTCGCAGCCTTCAATGACAACGTCATGAAGGTCGGCCTTGCCGGCGGCACGCTTCATTACAGGGATCAGGAACTGACGCTCCATCGCAACGGCATGCCGGAACAGGTGTGGATGGATCTGGACTATTCGCCGGTTCTGGACGAGGAAGGCGCACCCGGGGGCGTCATTTGCATCCTCGCCGAGACCACCGAACGCGTAGCGGCGGAGCGACGATCTGCCTTCCTGTTTTCGTTATCGGAGGAATTGCGGTCGCTGTCGGCCCCGGCTGACATCATGGCCCGGACCGCCGAGCGTCTCGGCGTGTGGCTTGGCGCAAGCCGGGTATTCTATGCTGAGATCGCCGGCGGGCGCATGACGGTGAAACGCGATTTCGCCCGCGACGTGGCCTCGATCGTCGGCGAGCATTCGCTCGAAGCGTTCGGTCCGGATCTGTTGGCCGCCTACAAGGTAGGAACGCCGGTCGTTGTTCGTGATGTGAGAAGCGACGACCGACTGAGCCGCGAGGCTCGCGCCGGACTATGCGCGAGGGAGGTCGGTGCCTTCGTCGACGTCGTGCTGTTCGAAGAGGCGAACTGGGTCGGACTTCTGGCCGTGCAAAGCGCTTCCAGCCGGACCTGGACGGAGTCGGAGGAAGCGCTGATCCAGGAAGTCGGCGAGCGGGTCAAGGTGGCGGTCGAGCGGGCGCGCGCCGAGCGTGATCGCCTCTGGGACCTCTCTCAGGACATGTTGGCCAGAGCCGACTACGCCGGGATGATGTCGGCCGTGAACCCTGCCTGGACCCGAATTCTAGGCTGGAGCGAGAGCGAACTCCTCACGCGCGGTTACGCCACCTTCATGCATCCGGACGACGAGGTTCCGACGATCGACGCGATCGGCAGGATGGCGGATACGCGCGAACCTGCTCGCTTCGAGAACCGCATCGCGACCCGGGATGGCAAGTGGAAGAGTATCGAATGGACCGTGGCGCCGGAGCCCGACGGCGCCAACTTCGTTGCGGTCGGTCGGGATCTCAGTGAAGCGAAGGCGCGCGAGGCGGAACTACGTGCAGCGCAGGAAGCGCTCCGTCAGAGCCAGAAGATGGAAGCGGTCGGTCACTTCACCGGCGGCATAGCGCATGATTTCAACAACATGCTGACCGGCGTCATAGGCAGCCTCGATCTGATCCGGCGCAACATCTCTGCCGGCAGAATGGAGAAGGTCGGCAAGTACATCGAGGCTGCAAGCACCTCCGCCCAGCGGGCGGCATCCCTGACGTCGCGCCTGTTGGCGTTCGGTCGGAGACAGTCTCTCGATCTGAAGGGCACGGACGTCAACGCCCTTGTCGCCGGTATGGAGGATCTGCTTCATCGCACTCTCGGCGAGCGCATTGCGCTTCAGGTCCGCTTGGCGGGCGATCTTTGGTACGCGTCGACCGACATCAATCAGTTGGAGAGCGCGTTGCTGAACCTCTGCATAAATGCCCGCGACGCCATGCCGGATGGAGGCGAACTCTTGGTGGAAACCACCAATACCGAGTTGGATGAGCGCTACGCACGCGAGCATCCCGAACTGGACCCCGGTGACTACGTCGTCCTGCGCGTGACCGATACGGGCACCGGCATGTCTCCGTCGATCATCGAGAAGGTTTTCGAGCCCTTTTTCACCACCAAGCCGGTCGGACAGGGCACCGGTCTCGGTCTGTCGATGATCTACGGATTTGCGCGACAGTCAGGCGGCCACGTCCGGATCTCGAGCGAGCTGGGCCGGGGCACGACTGTCGAGCTCTTTCTTCCCCGCTTCGAAGGAGAAGTCCAGGCCGGAGTGCCTTGTACGGCAGAGACGCCGCGGGGGGCGGGCGAGACCGTCATGGTCGTCGAGGATGATCCTTCCGTTCGCCTCATCGTGACCGAGGTGCTCAACGAACTGGGTTACGGCTCGATCGAAGCGGTGGACGGTCCTGCGGCAATCCCGATCCTGCAATCTGCCAGACGTATCGACCTCCTGGTCACCGACGTCGGGCTGCCGGGTCTCAGGACGCCAACTTGCCGAGATAGCGCGACAGTCCAGACCTGACCTCAAGATACTTTTCGTCACAGGCTACGCGGAAAACGCGACAATCCGTTCGGGCTTTCTCGATCCGGGCATGGAGATGATGACCAAACCATTCGTGGTCGATGCCTTGGCGACGAAGATCCGCGATATGCTCGGTGCCGCCGGTACGATCACGTGACGGGCTGTCTCGCCGCAATCAATCTCGCGCCGGCCGAAGATCTGGATGGTGCCTCTTTGCCGGTCTTCACGGACTGCCGACGATAGCTCCGGAATGACTCGCTGCATGATGATGGATGGTATCTCGATCATCACCGGCGATTCTTTGGTGCGGCTATCCGGATTTCCGTGTGGAATCCGCACCTCCGCGTCGGTCCGCGAGGACCGATCCGGAGGTGGCGAGGTCTAGTCGTAACCATGGACCTCGCTGCGCAGGGGGATCTCGCCCCTGACCGGAGAAGGGGAGGCGTCAGCCGGACCCCGTCAGAACGGCGGCGCCGTCCGATCGCGCCCCGCGGCGCGCCCCCCGTCGTCCTTCATGGACCGCTGACAATCCTCGCGACAACCGGCTCCACGACGACCACACATGCCTCCGCGCGATCCTTGCAGGTCGCGGGAGGGTGACGCGGTCGCCGGAGGCGAGGAGCACCGAGATGCTCTCGCCGGAAGCCGGCAGTCGTTCGGAAAGGGCCATCGCCCGACGGGCGATCGCCA
>CALRZK010000033.1:0-11554 GCA_943372615.1 Bradyrhizobium ivorense
CCTTATCCCCTCAAGGGGCGCCCGGCGGAGGCATATTTTCATGCGGCGCACTATTGTGCGCCGCAGCACACTTACTTGATACGCGGCAGCACTTCAAACTGATGGAAGGGCGGCGGCGAGGTCAGGGTCCATTCCAGCGTGGTGGCGCCGACGCCCCACGGGTTGTTCGCGGCCTTTTCCTTGCGGACAAAGGCTTCGATCACGCCGTAGATGAAGATCAGCACCGCGAAACCAGAGATATACGAGCCGATCGACGACACCAGGTTCCAGCCGGCAAAGGCATCCGGGTAGTCGATGTAACGGCGCGGCATGCCCGACAGGCCGAGGAAATGCTGCGGGAAGAACACCAGGTTGACGCCGATGAAGGTGACCCAGAAATGCGCCTTGGCGATGGTTTCCGAATACATGTAGCCGAACATCTTCGGGAACCAGTAATACCAGCCGGCAAAGATGGCGAACACGGCGCCCAGCGACAGCACATAGTGGAAGTGGGCCACCACGTAATAGGTATCCTGCAGCACGCGGTCGACGCCGGCATTGGCAAGCACGACGCCCGTCACGCCGCCGAGGGTGAACAGGAAGATGAAGCCGGTGGCCCAGACCATCGGCGCCTTGAACTCGATGGAACCGCCCCACATGGTCGCGATCCAGGAGAAGATCTTCACGCCCGTCGGGACGGCGATGACCATGGTCGCAGCGACGAAGTAAGCCTGCGTCGCCGACGACATGCCCACCGTGTACATGTGGTGCGCCCAGACCACGAAGCCGATGCCGCCGATGGCGACCATGGCATAGGCCATGCCGAGATAGCCGAACACCGGCTTCTTCGAGAAGGTCGAGATGATCTGCGAGATCATGCCGAAGCCGGGCAGGATCAGGATGTACACTTCGGGGTGGCCGAAGAACCAGAACAGATGCTGGAACAGCACGGGATCGCCGCCGCCTTCAGCGGCGAAGAAGGTCGTGCCGAAGTTGCGGTCGGTCAGCAGCATGGTGATGGCACCCGCCAGAACCGGCAGCGACAGCAGCAGCAGGAACACGGTGACCAGGATCGACCACACGAACAGCGGCATCTTGTGGAGGGTCATGCCCGGCGCGCGCATGTTGAAGATGGTGGTGATGAAGTTGATGGCGCCGAGGATCGACGATGCACCGGCGATATGCAGCGCCAGGATCGCGAAGTCGACGGCCGGGCCGGGATGACCCGAGGTCGAGAGCGGCGCATACATGGTCCAGCCGGCACCGACGCCGTTGGCGCCGGGCTCGCCTTCCACGAAGGTGGAGATGATGAGCAGCGCGAACGCCGCCGGCAGCAGCCAGAACGACACGTTGTTCATGCGCGGGAAGGCCATGTCCGGCGCGCCGATCATCAGCGGCACCATCCAGTTGCCGAAACCGCCGATCATCGCGGGCATCACCATGAAGAAGATCATGATCAGGCCGTGCGAGGTGACGAAGACGTTGTAGGTGTGCGCCTCGTGGAAGATCTGCACGCCCGGATACATCAACTCGATACGGATCAGGATCGACATCAGGCCGCCGATGACGCCGGCGCAGATGGCGAAGATAAGGTACATCGTGCCGATGTCCTTATGGTTCGTCGAATAGACGTAACGACGCCAGCCCGTCGGATGCGCGTGCGCGTGATCGTCGTGGGCGTGGTTGTCGTGAGCAGGTGTCGCAGCTGTGGTTGCCATGTCCTAAATCCTCACTGCGCCTGCGTGGTCGCTGCCGAAGCAAACGTGTTCGACGGATTGCTGGCGAACTTCTTCTTGGCCTGCTCGACCCAGGTCGCGAATTCCTGCTCGGTCACGACACGGATCGCGATCGGCATATAGGCGTGGTCCTTGCCGCACAGTTCCGAACACTGGCCGTAGAACCAGCCGGTCTTGGTGGCCTTGAACCAGGTCTCGTTCAGACGGCCCGGGATCGCGTCGATCTTGATGCCGAAGGACGGCACCGCGAAGGAGTGGATCACGTCCGCCGCCGTGGTCTGCACGCGGACCACCTTGTTCACCGGCACCACCACCTCGTTATCAACTGCAAGGAGGCGCGGCTGCTTGTCCTGCGCCATCAGCGAGTCGAATTCGAACGGGCCGTTGTCCGGATAGGAGTAGGTCCAGAACCACTGCTTGCCGGTGGCCTTGATGGTCAGGTCGGCCTTCGGAATGTCGAGCTGCAGGAACAGCAGCCGGAACGACGGCACCGCGACCGCAACCAGGATCAGCACCGGGATGATCGTCCACGCCACTTCGATCAGCGTGTTGTGGGTCGTCTTCGACGGGACCGGGTTGGCCTTGGAATTGAACTTCACCACCACGATGATCAGCAACGCCAGCACGAACAGCGTGATGCCGGTGATCAACCAGAGCAGAAAATTGTGAAACCAGGTGATGTTCTCCATCACCGGCGTAGCCGCTTCCTGAAGCTTGTATTCCCACGGCGCGGGCTGGCCCGTCACCTGAGCAAAGGCAGCACCGCTCACAGCGAGACCGGCCCCAACAACCGCTAACCCCAGCAACCGGTGGCCAAACTGGCCCCTCAGCATCCTCATGCCGCGTGCGCTCCCATGTAAAATCTTACGCATCCCGGTATTTCCCGAGTATGCGGCCCGACCCCCTCGCGAACAAACGGACAAATTGCCCAAGGCAGCTTGACCAAGGCGTGTCAGCCCCGCTCGTTAGAATGCGTCGAAATCCAGCCTCACAAATCATAATTCTTGACCTGTCGCAATGCAGGAGTGCGGTATCCCGGAATGCATTCGACCGAATTGCACGAAGGTCGTATTTCCCGCGCAGCTTCAATGACAAATGTCATCGATCATCGGTTGCGCTTGGGTTGCGCTTGACACCGGCGATGCCCGCTTTAGGCACGAAATATGCGATGATCGCGTAACTGATTCGCCACAATCGGCGCGCAAGCAGCCGATGCGGTCGCCTTCAAGGCGCCGTCATTGCAGGTTCATTCCGCGCTCTGGAATTCGTCAGACCGAACAGCGTTCACAGTGCTGCCAAACCGATTGCAGAGACCACTGATCATGATCGCGACCACCACCTATATCCAAACCTTCTATGCTCAAGGATCGACCCGGATGAGGCTTTCGACATCGCAGCAACAGCAGGCCACCCGCTGGCGCCGCCTCACGCTCGGTTTCCTGACATTTGCGGCGCTGCTTGCCGCCCCCGCCGCCGCCAGCGCCCAGGGCGCCGTCAAGTCGACCCATGGTGACTGGCAAATCCGCTGCGACACCCCGCCCGGCGCGCAAGCCGAACAATGCGCCCTGATCCAGAGCGTGGTGGCTGAAGACCGCTCCAATGCCGGCCTCACGGTGATCGTGCTCAAGACGGCCGACCAGAAGAGCAAGCTGATGCGCGTGGTGGCACCGCTCGGCGTGCTCCTGCCTTCGGGCCTCGGCCTCAAGCTCGACAATCAGGATGTCGGCCGCGCCGGCTTCGTGCGCTGCCTGCCCAATGGCTGCGTCGCCGAGGTTGTGATGGACGACAAGCTGCTCGGCCAGCTGCGCACGGCGAAGACCGCAACCTTCATCATCTTCGAGACCCCCGAAGAAGGCATCGGCTTTCCGCTGAGCTTGAATGGCCTTGGGGATGGCTACGACAAGCTGCCTTAGGCTCGAGACAGGCGATCACAACAGGATCGCCATCGTGATCAGATTTTCATAGGCGCCATCAACACATACGGCGTCGAGATGGATGCCTTCGGTCAGGAATCCCAGTTTCTTGTAGAGAGCAATGGCGTTTTCATTCGGCTCCCGCACGGTCAGTTCGACCCGGTGAAGGTGAGCTGCGCGCGCCATGGCCAGCGCCGTCTGGATCAGCTGTTGGCCCAGCCCTTGCCCGCGATACGGCGGCAACAGCCCGAGACCGAGAACACCGCTATGGCGATAGACGGGTCTTGCCTTCGGAAGGATGTCGCACCAGCCAACCACCCCTGCCGCTGCCGTGACCGCGACGACCTGCGTATTTCCGCTGCTGATATTTCCGAGCACGAACGCGCGGATATCGGTGATCGAAGGAGCCTCCAGGAACGCCAGATAGCGCTTCTCGCGCGCGACAAAATCGAGCGCATGATGGAAGCCTTCGACGTCATCCGCCGTGATCGGCCTGATCTGGACGGTCATGCGGATCAGTTCCCGCTGCATCGACGGTCCGCGGCATAAGCCACGGCCGCACAGATGTCGTCCTCTGTGAGCTCTGGAAAATCTTCAATAATTTCCTGATGGGATTGCCCGGCAGCAAGCCAACCGAGGATATCGGACACAGCAATCCTCATATGGCGAATGCAGGGGCGCCCACCACGTTTGCCCGACTCAACGGTGATAATCGCCTGAGAGTTCATAATCCAAGCCTAGCACAACCTCTACGGTTCGTGCAGCCGCATGACTAGCGCTATTCTCCAGCCACCAGCCCCGCCGCACGGCGGTGATTGCGGCTTGGTTTCGACTGCGCCTTCAATCGACGGCGCGAGAAATACAGGATGATGCCGGTGACCGTGAACAGCGGCATCAGCGCGGCCGCAATCATGAACAGGATGCGCCCGACCAGCCCGAAGGCGGCGCCGGTGTGGATCTGGAGGACACGCTGCAAAATGCTGTCGCCGACCGATTTATCCGCATAGCGCTCGACAGAAATCACACGCCCCGTCGCTCCATCGATGCGGAAATCATCGCGGGCAACGTCATGGGGAGCATCCTTGGCCAGCGAACGCAGGCGCACCGGACCCGGCCCGTTCGGCGCCTGTAGATAGACATTGGCGTAGAGGCTGCCCTGATCGGCGAGGAAGGTGGCCCATGCATGGTCGATGGACGGAGCGGCGGCTTCTTCAGCCGGGTTCGCCGGCTTTGCGCCGCCTTTGGCCTTCGCAGGCGCTTTTGCGGCTACCGGCGGCTTGCTCGACAGTAGCCAGGTGGCGCTGGCCTTGTACCAGTCGAACGACCACCACAGGCCTGTGAGGATCGAGATCACATAGATCGGGAGCACCCAGGTGCCCATGACGCTGTGCAGTGACCAGTGAAAGGCGCGGCCGGGCATCGCCAGATTCGGCTTCAGCCACATCTTGATACTGCGCACGCGTCGCGGCCAGCGCAGCACCATGCCGGAGATCAACAACACGAACAGGCCGATCACGCAGACGCCGGTGATCAGGCGGCCATAGCCGTTGCCATTGCCCGGCAGCAGCAGAAAGCGATGCAGGTTACGCAGCGTGGCGAAGAAGCCCTCGCCGCTGACCGGCGCAACGATCCGGCCGTCATAGGGATCGACGAAGACCGACGAGCGTTCGCCGGCCTCATTGCGTGCGAAGCGCGCACGCACGGTCGCGCCCGGCTCGCTCGACAGCAGCATCAACTGCACCTTGCCGGTGCCGGGCTGGCTTTGCAGTCGCGCCAAAATCTCGTCCGGCGTCAGTACCGGCGCCGACCGAACGTCAACCCTGGCAACATCGCGATTGAGTGCGGCGACAATCTCGTCCTCGAAGGACAACATCGCGCCGGTCAGGCCCATCAAAGCCACCACCAGTGCGATGGCGAGGCCGATGATGGAATGGACCTGGAGGAACGCGGATTTGACGGGAGAAGCCATGAGCGGCGCATTTACGGAGCTGGAGGACGATTTGCGTCGGGTCTCAGCGCCCGCTGCGGCAATAGCCACGCTTACCGCACCGCCATAGAGCGGGCCACCGCGGTAGTTTTTAATCGCTCCAAACTGGAGCAGGATACCGGATATTCCGGCTCTCCCAATTTGGACCGGACGACCTATCTTCCCAGACGAACACCTGTATCGTCCAAGATTACGCCGATGTTAGGCGACCCACCCTCGGGTTGCCGTTACAAGGTAAAACCGCCTTCCGGCACAGCAATGCCTGCCGTTTTGGAGCCTGCATGACCAACCTCGTCACCACCTCCCTGCTCGACCGCGCCAATCTCGACCGCGACGACGTCCGCCGCGAACTGTTGCGGGGGCTGCAGGGCGCAGACGACGGCGAGCTGTTTCTCGAATACAGCCAGAGCGAGGCGCTCGGCTTCGACAACGGCCGGCTGAAACAGGCGACCTATGACACCGCGCAGGGTTTTGGCCTGCGCGCCGTGAAGGACGACGCGGTCGGCTACGCGCATTCCTCGGATGTCTCGATTCCAGCGCTGATCCGCGCGGCGGACGCCGTGAATGCGGTCCGCGGCGGCTATGCTGGCACTTTTGCCGCGGCGCCGTCGCACACCAATGTGAAGCTCTATAACGACGATAATCCGCTCGATGCCCCCGGCTTTGAGGCCAAGGTGAAATTGCTGGCCGAGATCGACGCCTATGTGCGCGATAAGGACCCGCGGGTGCGCCAGGTCTCGGTCTCGCTCGGCGCCTCATGGCAGGTCGTGGAGATCATTCGTCCGGATGGCGAGAGCTATCGCGACATCCGCCCGCTGGTACGCGTGAACATCACCGTGGTCGCCGGCCAGGGCGACCGGCAGGAAAGCGGCAGCAAGGGCTATGGCGGCCGTGAGGGCTATGCCCGCTTCATCGAGAGCGCCAACTGGCGCGCCGCAGCCGACGGCGCACTGCGCGAGGCCATCGTGAATCTCGACTCGATCCCCGCCCCTGCCGGCGAAATGGATGTGGTGCTGGGCCCAGGCTGGCCCGGCGTGATGCTGCATGAAGCGGTCGGCCACGGGCTTGAAGGCGACTTCAATCGCAAGAAGACCTCGGCTTTCGCCGGCCTGCTGGGCCAGCAGGTCGCCGCCAAGGGCGTGACCGTGGTGGATGACGGCACCATCTCGTCGCGCCGCGGCTCACTCTCCATCGATGACGAGGGCACGCCGACCAACAACACCACGCTCATCGAGGACGGCATCCTGGTCGGCTACATGCAGGACCGCCAGAACGCGCGCCTGATGGGCATGAAGCCCACCGGCAATGGCCGCCGCCAGGGTTATGCCCATGTGCCGATGCCGCGCATGACCAACACCTACATGCTGGCCGGCCAGCGCGATCCCGCCGAAATCCTCGCCTCGGTGAAGAACGGCATCTATGCCGTAAACTTTGGTGGCGGTCAGGTGGACATCACCTCCGGCAAATACGTGTTTCAGTGCACCGAGGCCTACAAGATCGAGAACGGCAAGATCGGCGCGCCGCTGAAGGGCGCGATGATGATCGGCAACGGTCCGACGGACCTGCACCGTATCAGCATGATCGGCAACGACCTCGCGCTCGATGACGGCATCGGCACTTGCGGCAAGCATGGCCAGGGCGTCCCCGTGGGCGTCGGCCAGCCGACGCTGCGCATGGACAAGGTGACGATCGGAGGAACGGGCCAGTGAGCATCGAAACGGAGACGCAGGCCGCGACATCGCCTTCGACCGCCAAGCGTTGGGGCAGCCAGATCGCGCAAATCGCTGCCATTGTCGGCATCGTGTTTCTCGGCAAGGGCGCGCTGGCCGAGCCGTTCTACGTCCCCTCCGCCTCCATGGAGCCGACGCTGCTGATCGGCGACGCGCTGCTGGCGACCAAGTTTCCCTATGGCTATTCCACCGCTTCGCTGCCGATCCACGTGGCTTTCCCCGAAACCGGCCGCGTGTTCGCTTCAACGCCGAAGCGCGGTGATGTCGTCGTGTTCCGCTGGCCCGGCGATCGCTCTCAGGTCTGGGTCAAGCGCGTGATCGGCCTGCCCGGCGATCATGTGGAGCTGCGCGGTGGCCAGGTCTGGATCAATGGCAAGGCTGCCGCGGTGCAGGCTGACGGTATCGGCGCTGCCGAAGACGACAGCGGCAGCTCCGAGCCGGCCCAGCGCTATGTCGAAACACTGCCCGGCGGCGTCGCGCATCCGATCTTCAAGCTGCGCAACAATGGCCGCCTCGACAACACACCCGATGTCACCGTGCCACCGGGCCATCTGTTCGTGATGGGCGATAACCGCGACAATTCCGCAGATAGCCGCGTACCGGTCGGTCAGGGCGGCGTTGGCCTGCTGCCGATGGACAATCTCGTCGGCCGCGTCGATGCCATTGTCGGCTCATGGGATCTCGGCGTCCGCAGCCAGCCGGTGGCCAATTGGTGGTCCGGCCTGCGCTTCGCCCGGTTCTTCACCGGCGTGCATTGATGAAGGCGTAGCCCGGATGGAGCGCAGCGTAATCCGGGGACCGGCGAACTTGCTGATGCTCTGAATCCCGGATTGCGCTTCGCTCCATCCGGGCTACGGACTACCTCACCACGCCCGACACAAATCCCGGCTTCCTTCGCGGCGGCTTGATGTCGTTTTTCAGGAAACAGCGCGCGCTCTTGCCGGCATAGCCGGGCCGGGCAAAGGTCCAGGCGCGACATTTGTTGTCGTCCTTGCAAGCGTCGCGGCAGACATCGCCGCGCTCGGCCTTGTCGTCGTTCTTCACCTCGAAGGAACGATAGTCGCCGCCCCAGCGATCGGTCGAAATCTCGACTGGCCCGCTACGCGGCTCGATAACGCCGGCGCCGCGGACGCCGGACACGCAGCAATAGCTCTGGATCCGTGGCGGGACCTTGTCCTTCAGCCAGCACACGGCGTTTTCGGAATTGTCGCTGGGATAGTTGAAGCTCCAGGCCCGACACTTCTTGTCGCGCTCGCAGATCAGCGCGCATTCGGCGGGATCACCGGACATTGACACCGAGCGCTGATAGTCGCTGCCCGGTCGGTCGAAATTGGTCTGTGCCTGCGCGGGCGCTGCCAGCACCAGCATGGCGAATACGGCCCAACACGCTCCGAACAGGCGGCTCCTCAACATGCAAACGGGCTTCCGGCTGGTTGCGACAGGGCGATCGATGAGCCCCTATTGGAACGCGCAACACCTGTACGCCCGATGAACGGATTGACAGAAATCGCGCGCCCAACTCACAAGCGCTTGAGCTAGAAGCAATATTCCTTATAGGCGGGCGTCACCGAGCCGCCCCAGGCGCCGTTGAATTTGGCCAGCATTTCCTCAGCCGGGGTCTTGCCGCTGTCGATGATGCGGTCAAGCGGGGTGAGATGGCGTGTCTCATCCCGGCCGTTGGCGTCGAGCTTGGCGCGGCGGCGCAGGCCGCCATGGGCAATGGCCAGACATTCCTTGGCGATCTCGAACAGATAGCGATCCTTGATCCGGGCCTTGAAGCCGAAACGCGGCACGTCATCGCGGAGCGCCTGACGCTCCGGGGCCGTCCAATGTTTCGCGATATCCCAGGCCGCATCGAGTGCGGCATCGTCATAGAGCAGGCCGACCCAGAAGGCCGACAGCGCCGGCAGGCGATCCGATGTCACGCCATCGGCGCCACGCATTTCGAGATAGCGCTTGAGGCGGACTTCCGGGAAGATCGTCGAGAGATGATTGGCCCAGTCGGAGAGCGTGGGCTTCTCGCCGGGCATCTTGTCGTTCTTGCCCTCGAAGAAGGCGCGGAACGAGGAGCCGGACACGTCGATATAGGTATCGCCGCGCTTCACGAAATACATCGGCACATCGAGCGCGTAATCGACCCAGCGCTCGAAACCCATGCCGCTCTCGAATGCCCAGGGCAGCATGCCCGAACGGTTGTTGTCGGTGTCGCGCCAGATCTCCGAGCGGAAGGAGAGGAAGCCATTCGGCTTGCCTTCGGTGAAAGGCGAATTGGCGAACAGCGCGGTCGCCACCGGCTGCAGAGCCAATGAGACCCGCAGCTTCTTCACCATGTCGGCTTCAGAGGAGAAGTCGAGATTGGTCTGTACCGTGCAGGTCCGGTACATCATGTCCAAACCATAGGTGCCGACCTTCGGCATGTAGTTGGTCATGATCTTGTAGCGGCCCTTGGGCATCACCGGGATCTGCGCGCGCGACCATGACGGCGTGAGACCGAGGCCGAGGAAGCCGATGCCGAGCGGCGTCGCCACTTCGCGCACCTGCGCGAGATGCGCCATCAATTCTGCCTGGGTCTGATGCACGGTTTCCACCGGCGCGCCGGAGAGCTCGAACTGGCCGCCTGGCTCCAGCGAGATGGCGCCGCCGCCCGTGACGTCATAAAGGCCGATGATATTGCGGCCTTCCATGATCGGCTCCCAGCCGAGCAGGTGCTTCATGCCATTGAGCAATGCTTCGATGCCGTGCGCTCCTTCATATGGCACGGGCTCATGACCTTCGAGCGTGAACGGCGTCTTCTCGTGCTCGGTGCCGATGCGGAATTCCGACGCGGGCTTCACGCCCGCTTCCAGCCACGCCACGAGTTCATCGCGCGACTGCAGCGGCGTCATATCGAGTTGGTCACGCGCCATGGGAAGTCCAGTTGAAAGGCGCAGCATTCCGATGCGCGCAGTGTCGGGGACGCTGGCAATCCGATCCGGACGCCCGCGCAGGGAAAATTGGAAACGTCATCGCGCCGGAATGGCGTCTTTGGCGACCGGCGGCGAACCTGCCGGCGTGTCATGACATGCGCAACCGAGCCGGTCCAGCAGGCCGCACAGCTTTGCTGCATCTGCGTCGGTGAGCTTGGAGCCGACATGCTTTTCGATGGCCACCGCATAGGCGCTGCCCATCTTCTTGTGCAGTTCGCGCCCTGTTGCCGTGATCTCCACAAACAGGCCGCGCTTGTCCATCTTGCACTCGCGACGCGCCGCCAACCCCTCATCCACCAGCCGGTCGATCAGTCGGGACGTGGAATATTGTGGTATCAGCATCTGCTTTTCGAGCTCGACGGGGCGCAGCTCGCCGTTCGGCGCGCGCGACAACTCCATCAGCGCATCGAACCAGGCCAGCGGCGGAAAGCCGGCGCGCTTCAGGTCCTGCTCGACACAGTCCAGCACCCGGCTCTGCACCCGCATCAGGCGGATCCAGGCGGCGGACGCCTCGGTGGAAGGTTTACGTTTCATCACACGGTCCAAATGGGTGTGTATTCTAACCAATCGATGCATCTGCATCAATCTTGACTATTCCATGCCGATGCATTTAGTCACGCCACGGCGTTAACCCAACGTCCTTAAGGAGAAATTTCGATGAAGCTGTATTATTCGCCCGGCGCCTGCTCGCTGTCGCCGCATATCGCACTTCTCGAAGCCGGCCTGCCTTACGACCTGGTCAAGGTCGATCTCCGGGCCAAGAAACTGGAAAGCGGCGACGACTTCCTCGCCGTCAATCCCAAGGGCCAGGTCCCCGCTCTCGGCCTCGACAGCGGCAAGCTGGTCACCGAAGGCCCCGTCATCGTGCAGGTCATCGCCGACAAGGCTGCTGACAAGAAGCTCGCGCCGGCCCGCGACAGCGAGGAGCGCTATGCGTTTCTGGAAATCCTGAACTTCCTGACCAGCGAGTTGCACAAGAATTTTTCGCCGCTGTTCAACCCGACCTTCTCGGACGAGGTGAAGGGCTTCTTCCGTGATCGCCTCACCGGCAAGTTCAAGTATCTCGATGGCCGCCTCGCTGGGCACGACTACCTGATGGGCCAGCAGTTTACCGTCGCCGACGGCTACCTCTTCACCATGCTGCGCTGGGCCGACGCTCACAAGCTCGACCTCTCCATGTTCAAGAACCTGATGGCCTACAAGGACCGCGTTGCGGCGCGCCCGAAGGTGCAGGAAGCGCTGG